>CALFUW010000070.1 GCA_937929815.1 uncultured Flavobacteriales bacterium
GAAGGCTTTTCGTTTTCTTCTTTTATTAAAGCCCAGCCGATAGAGCTTACACCTAAATCCAGACCAAGAATTTTTTTAGCCATCATTTCCAGGAGTTTTCACAAATGTAAATGATTATCAAATCTAACAGAAATCCTACACTATTTACTTGTAGATGGAGATCAATCTGTTCTAACCGGCAGTTAATATTATTTTGAATGATGAACCCTTCCCGGGTTCGGAGTGGGCAACAAATATTTTACCGTTGTGATAATCCTTAATAATTCTTCGGGCAAGAGAGAGTCCAAGTCCCCAGCCACGGCTTTTGGTAGTGTACCCGGGTCGGAAAATGGTTTTATGAAGGTGCCTGGGTATTCCACGGCCGGTGTCTTCTACAGTGATCTCTGCATGGCCTTGGTTTTGTTCCAGAGTGACGGTGATGATTCCTTCCCCCTCGATGGCATCGAGCGAATTGCGAATGAGGTTTTCGAGTACCCACTCCATCAGAAGGGGGTTTATACGCGCAATGATCTCTTTGTCAGGGAGATTCAGATGTATTTGTACGCGTTTGGGCAGACGAAAACGCAGATAGTCCGTACAACTATGTATCACCTGCCTCAGGTCCGATGGTTCGAGGGAGGGCTGACTGCCGATCTTTGAAAAGCGTCCTGTGATTTTTTGAAGTCGATCGAGGTCTTTCTGCATCTCTTCGACCATTTGAGGGTCGTGGTCACCCATTTTTAGAATTTCAAGCCAGCCAAGCAGCGAACTCAGAGGGGTACCGATCTGATGTGCCGTTTCTTTGGCCAGGCCTGTCCATACCCTGTCCTGCTCTGCTTTGCGGGCATTGCTGAAGGCGATATATGCCAAAAGCATAAAAGAGCCGATCACTGCAAGCAGAATACGCGGGTAGATGCGCAGCTGGCTGAGCAATTTGGATTCGTCGAAATACAGCACATTGACAAGACCATCGCCCAGATCGATTTCGATGCGATTGCCCTTTAGCTTCATTTTCTCAAGGGTGGCTTTCAAATTGCTGATTTGTGAACTGGTGAGGTTGTTAAAGCTGATGATGTTTCCTTCTGCATCTTCGAGTATGATGGGGATAGTGGTATTGGTAATCATGATTTTATTGGCCAGGTTCAGATCTTCGCCGGGTTCGGCGTAGGCAGCTACATTGATGGCTTCGGCCCAGAGTTCGACTTTTTTTCGCTCTTCGTTGCGAAGATCAGCAGCAAGGTTTTCGGTATAGTAAAGGGTAAGTCCTCCAATGAGCAGCATGAAGAGCAGGAGGAGTATTTTCCAGAAATTCTTTCGCGCATAAAAGTGGGTGTACACAGCCGATGTGGAGAGTGTGTTTTTCAATGCGTGGCTTTTTTATTTCCAGCGGGGGTTCGGATTTACAAGAATACGCAAAAATGTAAAACCAACGTACAGCGGATATACCAGTACAGCCCCCACGAGCTCTCTGTATGCGATGCGCGCGCACACAGCCCTTGCATACGTCAGAATAAGTCTTAGGTCTGTTGCAATTTTTAATCCTACCAGAACGGCTGCAATACTGACACGAGTAGAATCCGGCCATGCAACCAGAAAGATTCCGTAGGTCATCACAGCACAGATCAGCACCACAGCCGCCAGGAGCACAGAAAATCTATCTCTGTAGTAGAAGGTCTTACCACCCCAACGCTGCCGCTGACTGAGGAATGTGCCCAGATTTGAAGGCATGTGAGTAGCGACATGAGCGTGTTTAAAATCGCAAATACTGATAGCTGCTGCTCCATAGCGGGCTTTGATTTTATGAAGGAGCAGCACATCGTCTCCTGAGCGAAAATGATGATATCCCTTAAGTCCCTCAACGGACTTAAAGGCCTCTTTGCGAAAGGCCATATTGCTACCGGAGCACATTACCGGCAGATGTTTTTTGATCAGGACTTCACCTGCAGCCATCAGTGCCAGAAAGTCAAGGCTTGCAAGCCAGAGTCCCCTGAGTGGTGCTACACGACCACATACCATTTGGACATGTGTGCCCTCAAAGCAACGCAGCATTCCGGCCAACCAGTTGATTTGAGGTATTGTGTCTGCATCCGTACACACAATTAGTTCAGACGAAGCGATGGACACTCCATATTCGATAGCCATTTTCTTCCCAAGGTGAAAGCGGTCTATCAGACGAACGTTAGGATACATCCGGATGCGATTGCGCAACTTGAGAAGGCTGTTGATCGAACCATCGTTGATAAGGATCACTTCTGCACGGTTTGCAAGCTTGACCCTCTCAAAAGCATTCAGCCAGGCCAAAAGCTCTTCCGTAGCATCCCGAAATGGGATGATGACTGTTACCTTTGTTTCCGTATGATCCGTATCTGAATCCCTTATATCTCTTGTGATCAGATATTTATGTCCATCGATGAAGAGATATAAGTAGGCAAGAAATGAGAGAGATACTAAAGTGAAAATCACCCAAACCACAGCATAAAAGTACACATCGATAAATTGTATTTATGGAAGTTAAAAAAAAAATAATTTTAGGAGTGGATCCCGGTACGCAGGTGCTTGGCTACGCGATAGCCGAATGCGCTGGCAGTACCGTGTCTGTGCTTGCCTGTGATGTGCTTCGGCTCCGCAATGAGAAAGATGTTTTGGGCCGGCTAAAGACCATTTTTGAGAAAATCACAGAGATTATCGATCTGCATCATCCTTCGGAACTGGCGATTGAATCTCCTTTTTACGGTGAAAACATCCAATCAATGCACAAGCTTGGCCGCGCACAGGGGGTAGTGATTGCAGCGGCCCTTCACAGAGGACTGAGCGTGGCCGAATATTCGCCCAGAAAGATCAAACAAAGCATCACGGGACGAGGAGCAGCTACGAAAGAGCAGGTTGCAGCCATGCTGTCGGCTCAATACATCCTGCCCCCAACTGCTCAAAATCTGGACGCCACAGATGCACTGGCAGTGGCCATCACACACATTCACCAGAGAGATGCCATCCGGGGAAAGGGGGGCACCGGCTCTTGGGAAGCATTTATCCGGTCAAACCCCGACCGAATCCGTTGAACCTGTGGAATTAAAAAACGGTTTTAACACCTGTTTTCCGGCTCTCGCACTGTACATTAGCCCACAAGAATTAACTTCATCACAAGCCAACAAATGAAAAACATAACCGTCATCGGTGCCGGCACTATGGGAAACGGCATCGCCCACGTTTTTGCCCAAAAAGGATACGCTGTACATCTGGTCGACACCAAACAGGAGCTTCTTGAACGCGGCCTTTTGACCATTTCAAAAAACCTCGACCGCCAGATTGCCAAAGGCACCATTACTGAGTCTGAAAAAGAGCAAACTTTAAAAAACATTCATGCAACCACGGATTTTAACACCGGAACTGCACATGCAGACCTGGTCGTAGAAGCCGCCACCGAAAACCTTGAAATTAAATTAAAAATTTTCTCTGAACTGTGTGCCAGCACTCCCGCACATACCATTCTGGCCTCAAACACTTCATCTATTTCCATCACCCGTATAGCTGCTGCCACCCGTCGGCCGGACAAAGTGATCGGGATGCACTTTATGAATCCCGTACCCATCATGAAACTTGTTGAAATCGTCCGAGGCTACAATACTTCAGATGAAACGACGAAAACAATCACTGAACTCTCGAAAGCACTGGATAAAATACCCGTTCCTTGCAATGACTACCCCGGATTTGTCTCCAACCGAATACTTATGCCCATGATCAATGAAGCCATTATAACGCTTCACGAAGGCGTGGCCGGAGTGGAAGAGATCGACTCGATCATGCGTCTTGGCATGGCTCATCCGATGGGGCCTCTGCAACTGGCCGACTTCATAGGTCTGGACGTGTGTTTGGCAATCCTGCGTGTGCTCTTTGATGGGCTTGGAAATCCCAAATATGCCCCTTGTCCGCTGCTGATCAATATGGTGACAGCTGGTAAACTTGGGGTAAAAAGTGGAGAGGGTTTTTACGATTATTCAGAAGGCCCGAAAGCTTCAAAGGTCAGCCCTATGTTTTTGAAAAAATAGTAATTCATCGAATCTGAACCAATAATAGCTATCCGCACTTGGATAGCTTTTTTTTTGAGCATTGTTTTTTAGATGTTTGAAAATATCTGGTAGGGAATACCAATGCACCTGCTCCGGTCAGAGTTTGGTGCGGCAGGTGACCCTCATATCTGAACACCCAGCACACTGTTGGTCCTCCCTACCACGCGATTTCCCCAGCGGGTATTCAGATGGTCTAGGGCTCGGTAGAGCCGCTGCATCTGCTCCTCCCCATAATCAAAGAGATCGATCTGATACACTCCGTGAACGAGTCTGCTGAATTTAATGCCCACCAGCCTGATGCGCAGCCGGCGATCGTAGAGCTTGTCGAAGAGGGCATGCACTACAGGGATAAGGCGATGGTCGGCCTGAGTATATCCGATTATTTGCTGGCGGGTCACCGTTTCGAAAGTGCTATAGCGCACTTTCACCGTCACACAGCCGGTCATGCGTTCGCATGCCCGAAGCTGGCGGGCGAGTTCTTCGGTCATACCGGCCAGCAGGCGCTTCACCGCAACATGATCAATGGTATCGCGCTCAAAGGTCTGCTCTGACCCCATGGATTTGGCTTCGTTGTAGGGCTCTACCGGAGACGGGTCTATGCCATGGGCTTTTCTCCATACCTCAAGGCCGTTGGCGCCCAGAGTATGCTCAATGAGCCGGGGAGGCATCTGCTGAAGTGTAGCAATTCGGCGCACACCGAGTTCGTAGAGCGTCGTATGCATCTTGTCCCCTACACCAGGAATGCGTTTTACAGGCAGAGGGGCCAGGAAAGGTCGCTCCGAGCCGCGCTCCACCTGCAGATAGCCGGCAGGCTTGGCCTCACCGGTAGCGATCTTGGCCACCGTTTTGTTTACAGAATATCCCATGGAGATAGGAAGACCAGTCTCAGAGATGATGCGCTGCCTGAGTTCACACGCCCACTTGTAGGCATTGTAAAAGCGATCCATCCCTGTGAGATCAAGGTAAAATTCGTCAATGGAGCGCTTTTCATACACTGGTGCCGATTCGGCAATGATATCGGTAACCATACGCGAATAGCGGCTGTATTCCTCCATATCGCCACGCACAAAGACCGCATCGGGACAAAGCTGCCGGGCCATCTTCACCGGCATGGCCGAATGTATGCCGTAGCGCCGGGCCTCATAGCTGCATGAGGCCACCACAGCGCGGTCGCTGCTGCCACCTATCACTACCGGCAGACCGACGAGCCGCGGATTTTTGAGCCGCTCCACAGACACAAAAAAAGTGTCTAAATCCAGATGTGTCACAATCCTCCCTTCCTTTGCCATCAAATCAAACATCTCTGTGCTGGATTTAATTGTTAATTAAAATAACATTTTTAAGATTACAATATAATCATTTTCGATCTGGCTTCACATCATACAGACAAAAAATTTTGAATGTTTACACGCACAGAAAGTATGACTTATTAAACCCTCATCGGCCGGCAGATGAACAACTGAGTCTGACTTATAACTCAATGAAAGACCCTTAGGAAAAGATTTTTCACATTTATAAGTAAATTATCTGATTTGAACAGGCTTCACTCTGAGATACAGTATATATTTCCCCATATATTTGCATTGCTTATCAAGAAAGACGGAGGGACCGGCCCTGTGATGTCTTAGCAACCCTGAACCATAAAGGCAGCGGGGTGCTAATTCCGGTTCTGAAAGGTTTAAAAGCCTTTCGGAAGCAGATGAGCGCTAGACCATTAGGGTCAAATGCAAATCTTCAACACATAGGCGGCAAGCCCCGGCTCTTGGTAGGTAAGAATCAAATGAAGACTGAACGAGCCAATGAGTACTGTATCAACCATTTCTACAAAAAGCCGCATCAGCAATCTTTATCAGGCGATAAGAGAGCGCATCCTGATATTGGACGGTGCAATGGGTACCATGATCCAACGCTATGGCCTTAGTGAAGAGGACTATCGCGGACAACGCTTTGCAGACTGGCCCCATCCACTTAAAGGAAACAACGACCTGCTGGTACTCACACAACCCCAAATCATCGAAGAAATCCATCGGCAATATCTACTGGCAGGGGCAGATATACTGGAAACCAACACATTTAACAGCCAGCGTATATCCATGGCAGACTACCATATGGAGGATTACAGCTATGAGATCAATGTGGAAGCAGCCCGATTGGCAAGACAAGTAGCAGATGAAATTACAGCCTTAGACCCAACCAAGCCGCGATTTGTGGCAGGCTCCATCGGTCCGACCAATAAGACCGCCTCCTTGTCGCCGGATGTAAATCAGCCCGGTTACAGGGCTATTTCATTCGATGAACTGGTCGATGCCTACTATGAACAGGTAGCCGGACTTGTGCAGGGAGGAGTAGATATACTGCTGATAGAGACCATCTTTGATACTCTCAATGCCAAGGCAGCCTTGTATGCTATACGCAAATATTTTAAAGTTTCGGGCAAACCACAACTGCCCATTATGGTCAGCGGTACCATCACTGACAACAGCGGCCGTACCCTCTCCGGACAAACTGTAGAAGCCTTTTTGTACTCGCTCTCACATGTCCCTCTACTCAGCATCGGACTTAATTGTGCCCTTGGCGCTCAACAGATGAAGCCCTACCTGGCTGATCTGGCAAGACATACCGAATTTCATGTATCTGCACACCCAAATGCCGGACTTCCAAATGCGTTTGGCCAATATGATGAAACCCCGGAAATGATGCGCGCTCAAATTCGGGAATTCCTTGCGGAACATCTTGTAAACATAATCGGAGGCTGTTGTGGTACTACTCCAGATCACATCCGGCTTATTGCTGAAGAGGCCTCAAAATACACACCCAGGTCCATTCCAAAATTACCGCATTATATGACTCTTAGTGGTCTGGAGCCTGTCGTCGTAAGGCCGGGGTTAAACTTTGTGAATATTGGAGAGCGCACCAACGTGACCGGCTCAAGGCAGTTTGCACGACTAATACGGGAAGGAAACTACCAGAAAGCGCTTGACATCGCACGCCAGCAAGTCGAAAACGGTGCTCAAATCATCGACATCAATATGGATGAAGGCATGCTGGACAGCGAAAAAGCCATGACTACCTTTCTGAACCTGATCGCTTCGGAACCTGACATATCACGTGTACCTGTGATGATCGACTCTTCGAAGTGGTCAGTCATTGAAGCCGGTTTAAAGTGTGTGCAAGGTAAAGCCATTGTAAATTCCATATCTCTGAAAGAGGGGGAGACAAAATTCATTGAATACGCGGAAAAAATTCTAGACTACGGTGCTGCTGTCGTTGTTATGGCATTTGACGAGCATGGACAGGCTGATACTTTCGAGCGTCGTATCGAAATCTGCCAGAGGGCCTACAACATCCTCACCCAAAAAGTCGGGTTCAAGGCAGAAGACATCATCTTCGACCCGAATATCCTAACTGTAGCCACGGGTATACCTGAGCACAACAATTATGCGATCGACTTTATACGTGCAACACAGTGGATTAAGGAAAATCTGCCCGGTGCCAAAGTAAGCGGAGGCATTTCCAATATTTCCTTCTCCTTTCGGGGAAATGAACCCGTGCGCGAAGCCATGCACACGGCATTCCTTTACCACGCGATAAAAGCCGGATTGGATATGGGGATTGTAAACGCCGGCCAGATAGGTGTATATGAAGAGATTGAACCCGAACTCCTTCAGAGAGTTGAAGATGTGCTTTTCAACAGGCGCCCCGACGCGACTGAACGTCTGATCGAAATGGCCGAACAATTCAAAGGCACCGAAAAAATTAAAGCCAGGGAAGATGAATGGCGCACCTTACCAGTAGAGGAGCGTCTGAAACATGCCCTTCTGAAAGGCATCGACGAATTTATCGAGCAAGATACCGAAGAGGCCCGGCAAAAACTGGGACGTCCCCTCGAGGTCATCGAAGGTCCTCTTATGGCAGGCATGAACATCGTAGGTGATCTGTTTGGAGAAGGGAAAATGTTTCTGCCACAGGTGGTCAAAAGCGCCCGAGTGATGAAGAAGTCCGTAGCGTATCTCGAGCCATTTCTCCAGGCTGAAAAATTGGAAAAAAAATCAGATAACAAACGTTCCGGTGCCGGAAAAATTCTGCTCGCCACCGTCAAGGGCGACGTCCACGACATTGGAAAAAACATCGTAGGCGTGGTACTCGCCTGCAACAATTTTGAAGTCATTGACCTCGGTGTGATGGTACCTTTGGAAAAAATACTTGAAGCCGCTCAGAAAGAAGGGGTAGATATCATAGGACTGTCAGGACTTATTACCCCCTCTTTAGATGAGATGGTCTATGTGGCCCGAGAAATGGAAAAGAGAAAAATGAAAACGCCCTTGCTCATCGGTGGAGCGACTACCTCCAGGGTGCATACAGCGGTAAAGATAGCCCCCGAATACTCCGGCCCCGTGGTACATGTGCTTGACGCTTCGCGCTCTGTGCCCGTAGCTGCAGCACTCATAAGCCCGGATCAGCGGGAAGACTACGCCCGGCAAACCCGTGAGGAATATATCAAACTGAGAGAAGGCTTCCTTAGGAAACAAAGCGAAAAAGATCTGCTTCCAATCGAGGAAGCACGCAACCGCAAACTCCGCCTCAACTGGACTACCTATACCCCACCCCGCCCAAAGACAGAAGGTATCCAACTGATCGAAAATTATCCGCTGGAAACTCTAAGGCGGTATTTTGACTGGACCCCCTTCTTCCAAACGTGGGAACTGGCAGGTCGCTTTCCTAAAATTCTGAACGATCCGATTGTTGGGGCAGAAGCCAGTAAATTGTACAAGGATGCCAACGAAATGCTCGATGAAATCATATTAGGCCACAAACTCACGGCTAAGGCTGTATTTGCAATTTACCCTGCCAATACCGTTGACACGGATGATATCATCGTATATGATTCCCCTGATACAATCAAGCGTTTTTATACATTGCGTCAGCAAACACCCAAGCCTGCAGGCCAGCCTAATCTGGCCCTGGCGGATTATCTCGCACCTCTCGAAAGCGGCCTGACGGACTATCTCGGCGCTTTTGTCGTATCAATATTCGGAGCAGAGGCACTAGCCCACGAATACGAAAGACACCATGACGACTATCGGGCCATACTGGTCAAGGCACTTGCCGACAGATTTGCAGAAGCCTTTGCCGAGTGTCTGCATGAGCAGGTACGTAAAGAATACTGGGGTTATGCCGTTGATGAGCAACTCGACAATGACGCCCTTATCCGCGAACAGTACAGGGGCATCCGTCCGGCACCTGGGTATCCGGCATGTCCGGACCATACAGAAAAGCCTACCATCTGGCAGCTCCTCGAGGTCGAAAAAAACATCGGAACCATCCTAACCGAAAACCTCGCCATGTGGCCTGCCTCATCTGTAAGCGGCTGGTACTTTGCACATCCTGAATCGCGGTATTTTGGAGTTGGTAAAATTGATAGCACGCAGCTACATGACTATGCACGTCGCAAGGGGTGGGATGAAGATACTGCAAAACGCTGGCTCCAACCTATTTTAAATCTCTGAAATCCACTTCCTTGAAAATGAAAGTTATTGATATCATCCTCAACACTAAGGAAACTCTATTCTCTTTCGAAATACTGCCGCCTCTGAAAGGAGACAACATCTATGATGTGTATGCCAACATCGACCCGCTGATGGAATTTAAGCCACCATTCATTAATGTAACCTATCATCGGGAGGAGACCATACTTCGGCCGGCTCCCAATGGCCTCTTCCAGCAAAAAATCGTTCGCAAGAGGCCAGGCACCGTCGGACTATGTGCCGCCATCATGCACAGATACAAGGTAGAAGCCGTGCCACACCTCCTGTGCGGAGGTTTTTCTAAGGAAGAGACCGAAAATGTTCTCATAGAGCTTGATTTTCTTGGTATTCAGAATGTACTGGCTTTAAGGGGAGACTCACAAAAAGGCCAACGTTACTTCATTCCCGAGCAAGATGGCCACCAGTTTGCCTATCAGCTTGTAGAACAAATTCAAAATCTCAACCGGGGCATTTACCTCGACGAAGAACTTGAAAACAACACACCTACCCATTTTTGCATCGGAGTGGCAGGCTACCCTGAAAAGCACTTCGAAGCCCCAAACCTTCACATTGATATTCAAAATCTGAAAAAGAAAGTTGAAGCTGGAGCGGATTACATTGTCACCCAACTTTTTTTTGACAATAAGGTGTATTTTGACTTTGTGGATAAATGCCGTCAGGCAGGCATTACAGTACCCATCATTCCCGGAATAAAACCGCTTGCAACCAAGCGACAATTATCATTGATTCCCCACATGTTTCATGTAGATATACCAGATGACCTTTCTATTGAAATCCTGAAAGCCAAAGACAATACAGCTGTCCGTCAGATCGGTATAGATTGGGCGATCCAACAAAGCTTAGAACTCAAAAAGGCAGGTGTACAGGTCATTCATTATTATTCAATGGGAAAAAGCGACAACATTTACAACGTGGCAAAAGCTGTATTCTGACGAATAATTATGTCATTGAAATTCCGTTATTACGCCCGATAAATCAAAGGGGCTTGTTCCTAAATAAAAATCTGGAACAGCGAAGCACTCTTTATGCAGAGCATTCACAGGAAGTTAAAATGTGTCTTCACTGCCGAGTTGATCCACTTCTCTCATACAAAGCAGGCTAATAGGTATCTTTGTCTTTCAAAAGTGAAACGTTGGAAAATAATGTAATTCGGCAAGCCCTCACGCATGTGACGGCACAGGGAGATACTGCCAACATTTTAGATTCAGGCAGAATTAGAAACCTTCAAATATTTGGTGACGAAGTAGTTGTAGATGTGGAATGTCCATCTCCGGCGCTTCACATAAAGAAAAAACTCGAAGTGGATATCTTAAAAGCCATTCACGATCATGCTTACCCAAAAGCAAAAGTGAAGGTACATGTGACTGTAGCTGAAAATGCCAAAGAACAAGCCCCTCAGTTACGAGGCAGCGAAATCCCTGGTGTAAAAAATATAATCGCCGTAGCCTCCGGCAAAGGTGGTGTAGGCAAATCTACAGTGGCAGCCAACCTTGCTGCCGGATTGGCTAAAATGGGATTCGAAGTCGGTCTTGTAGATGCCGATATTTATGGACCAAGCATGCCGATAATGTTTGATGTGCCGGAAGCCCGTCCACTATCCATACAAGTAAACGGGCGCGGTATGATGCAACCCGTCGAAAGCTATGGAGTCAAAATTTTATCGATCGGTTTTTTTGCACAGTCCAATCAGGCGGTGGTCTGGCGCGGTCCCATGGCCAGCAAGGCACTGAATCAATTGATTTGGGACAGCTATTGGGGTGAATTGGACTTTATGATTGTGGATTTACCGCCGGGCACAGGCGATATACATCTCTCCCTGGTGCAGAGTGTGCCTCTGACAGGAGCCGTAATCGTCACTACCCCTCAGGGTGTATCTCTGGCTGATGCCCGTAAAGGAGTTGCCATGTTTCGCATGCCTACCATAAATGTGCCTGTACTCGGACTTATTGAAAATATGAGCTGGTTTACACCAGCCGAACTACCTGAAAACCGATATTACATTTTTGGAAAAGACGGAGGCAAGTATCTCGCCGAAGAGTTAGACATTCCGCTTCTGGGGCAGATTCCTCTTGTGCAGAGCATCCGCGAAAGTGGCGATGTAGGCAGACCAGCCGTATTACAGGAAGGCACACCGGTAGCTGAAGCCTTCAAGGATGTAATCCGCAGGATGGTAGAAGAATTAATGATACGAAACGAAACCTTGCCACCGACGGAAGTTACCCGAATTACAACCATGGCAGGTTGCAGTGCTGTAAAAAAGTAAAATGTATAATGATCAACGATTTTTTACACTTAAAACTACACACCATCAAAGCCATCCTATTCGATGCAGATGGTGTGCTTACCAATGGTCAAATCATCATTGACTCCAAAGGTGAAGAGATCAAGGCCTTTCATGTAAAAGACGGTCAATTCTTTCCATTTATGCGCTATTGCGGCTTTGTACTGGGATGCATATCCGGACGTCAGTCCAACTCCTTGTCCGTGCGAATGGAGGCCTTAAAAGTGCCTTTTGTAAAAACCGGCGTAAAGAAAAAACTAGAAGCCTATGAGCTCTTCAAACAAACCTTCAAACTCACCGATGAACAAATTGCCTATGTGGGCGACGACATCAATGATCTCAAAGTGCTGAGGAAAGCGGGATTCTCAGCGACACCGGCTGACGGTATGGTTCAACACCTGTATCCTGTGGATCATATTTGTGAGTCAAGAGGCGGTGAAGGCGTGCTGCGCGAAGTATTTACCATGATCATAGAAGCCCAGGATTTAAGAAGTAAGCTCGAAGAATATATCGAAAACGAATTGTAAATGGATCTGTACGAGCATTCGAAGAGGCATCCGGTAATCATCGCAGGGCCTTGTGTGATGGAAAGCCTCGGGCTTTTGGATGAAGTGGCCTCGGTACTTGCACATATTATCAGGCGAAAGGGTTACCGGATTGTCTTCAAATCCAGTTTTGATAAAGCCAATCGCACATCGGTCAATTCCTTCAGAGGCCCCGGAATAGACAAAGGGCTGATCTGGCTCAGCGATATCAAATCAAAATATGGCATTGAGGTCACCACAGATATCCATGAGAGCCATCAGGCTGCACCTACAGGAGAAGTGGTAGATGTCATTCAGATACCTGCATTTCTGTGCAGACAGACTGATCTGGTAGTAGAGGCCGCGAAAACCGGAAAAATTGTCAACATCAAAAAAGCACAGTTTCTGACCGCTGCTGACATGAAATATCCGGCAGAAAAAGTGCGTAGTACAGGCAACAGCCAGATATGGCTCACTGAACGCGGTAATATGCTTGGGTACAACAATCTGATTGTTGACTTCCGAAACATTCCAGCATTGAAGCAGCATGGCTATCCGGTCGTGATGGACTGTACGCATGCCGTTCAACAGCCGGGCGGTGGCGTCACCGGAGGCAATCGCTCCCTCGTAAAACCAATGGCACTGGCTGCCAAAGCCTTCGGAGCAGACGGATACTTCTTCGAGGTACATCCCAACCCAGATAAAGGACTTAGCGATTCGGCCAATATGTACAACCTCTCGGAATTTGAGGACCTGCTTGATTCCCTGTTCAACACATGAGCTCTGAAGAAATATTAAAAACCGCAATACACACCTTTGAGA
This sequence comes from uncultured Flavobacteriales bacterium, assembly GCA_937929815.1. GTDB lineage: Bacteria > Bacteroidota > Bacteroidia > Flavobacteriales > Schleiferiaceae > Thermaurantimonas. The sequence goes on from CALFUW010000070.1 coordinate 13,220, forward strand.
TTGAAATACAATCACTTCAACTGGCAGCGCGGTCACTTGGAGAATCTTTTGTAAACGCTGTGAAACTCATATCATCATCTCATGGCAAAGTGATTGTAACCGGTATAGGAAAATCCGGACATATTGGCCGCAAAATTTCAGCCACCCTGGCCAGTACAGGTACACAGAGTTTTTTTATGCATCCGGCTGAGGCCTATCACGGAGACCTGGGTATGGTGGGTGCCGACGATGTGGTTGTGGCCATCAGCAATTCCGGTGAAACAGAAGAAATTCTGAAGGTAATCCCCTACCTGAGACACAACGGAAATGCATTGATCGCTCTCACGGGCAATGCCCGGAGCACACTGGCAAGGAATGCACAGATTCACATTCCGATCTCGATCACCCGCGAAGCTTGCCCTCTGGAATTAGCACCTACCTCCTCGACCACGGTCACCCTGGCGATCGGCGACGCTCTGGCCGTCTGCCTGATGCGCCTCAGAGGATTCAAAGAAGAAAATTTTGCGCGGTTTCACCCCGGCGGCAGTATTGGAAAGCGCCTTTTAAGCCGTGTAAAAGATTTCATGCGCAAGGAGAAGTTACCCCTTATTTCGGCCGAAGCGAGACTGACTACTGTCATATCCGTCATGAGTGAGGGGCGCCTGGGTCTTGCCATCGTAGCTGACCAGGGACAGCCTCTGGGAATAATTACAGATGGCGATCTGCGTCGATTGCTCGAGCGAAGGGGAAAAGAATCCTTTGACCTGACGGCTGCCGATATAATGACCCCCAAACCTAAGACGATACCACCTGAAGCTACGCTAAAAGAAGCCGAACAAATGATGATCACTTACAAAATCAACTCATTGATTGTACAGGATGAGAAAAACAATCAAATCATAGGGGTGATTCAGATTTATGACATTTAACTCTTTGTAAAAGGCTAAAAAAAAAGCTGCCCTGTGGAGGCAGCTCTTTTTTGTATGTTCATAAGCAATACGCTACTTCTTTCTTACACTTACTTTAAAAGTGGTTCTTACTAACTGACCTGTATCCTCATCTTCAATATCTTCTACAAATTCCATGTCGATGGTCGATTCTGTAAATGCCTTCACATCACAAAGGATTGTATCCTGCTCCGGGCTGATCAATCGGATTTTTTCATTGCTTAGAACACTGTATTTGTGAAGGTCAAAAACATTTTCAAACTCCATGGTATCAAGAGGAAGCTCGACACCACCAAGTACTACTCTGAGCCTTACGTTGGCTCCGGCAGTAGAGCTTATTTCTTGAGGATTAGCTTTAAAGGTTGCTACGCCTTTAAATCCTTCTCCTGTGCCAATAATATCTACTTGCTGTCCAAGTAAAGTGGCCTTGGCAGTCACATCCATTTTGGTAAGTTCCCAGCCTCCAAGAATGATTTCTGCAAGGGATTTCTGTTTTGGTTGATCATCCTTATTGTCTCTTTTACAACTGACTGTAAATAGAAAGATAGAAGTTAACAGTAAAAGCGATGTTTTTTTCATAGTTGTTGATTTTGATATATGAACGTCAAAATTAAACAAAAGGTTAACTCATTCCATTTCCAGCTTTTCAATTATCTCTGGAAGCACCCGGATACTTGCTAATTCCCTGTATTTTTTTCGCGCGTCCTCTGCCGGCGACCCAAAGTAGGTTTTGCCACCTTCCAGGTCTTTGGTTACACCTGACTGGCCGAGAAGCACTGCTTTAGAGCCTATTTTTATTCCGGAGGCAATGCCTACCTGTCCCCATAGAATGACGTCATTGCCGATATCTACACATCCTGCTATTCCCACATGGGAGGCAATCAGACAATTTCTTCCGATGATTGTATCGTGGCCGATCTGAACCTGATTGTCTATTTTGGTTCCTTGACCAATGAGGGTGGTAGCCGTCACACCTCTGTCGATGGTACAGCCTGCACCTATTTCTACATAATCTTCAATGGTGACACCCCCGCCACTGAGCAATCGTTCGTAACCTTCAGGTCGCCGTTTGTAATAGAACGCATGAGACCCTACAACTGTGTTGGGCTGAATGATGACGTGATCACCGATAATTGTGTCGTTTAACAATCTTACCCCACTTTGGATAATACAATGCTTACCAATGGCAACGCGCTCACCTATGGTTACGAAAGGCTCAATAATGGTATTTTTACCAATGACTGCCTTGTCTGAAACAGGCTGTGTGCTGTAAGTGGTCGGATTGAAAAACTGGGTAAGTTTATTAAAGTCTCTGAAAGGGTCATCGGAGATCAGTAAGCCTTTGCCCTTAGGTGCTTCCACAGCCTTATTGATCAGGATTACAGTTGCCTGGCTATTAAGGGCTCTTTCATAATACTTAGGATGGTCTACAAATACGATATCGCCGGATTCTACACGGTGTATCTCATTGAATCCATAGATTGTCAAATCTTTATCTCCAACAAAATCGCACTGGAGCAGATTGGCTATTTCGGAGAGGGTATATGGTCTTGGTAATTTCATCAGAACACAATGTTTACAATTCTACCTGGGACTACTATGATCTTTTTTGGAGACTTTCCGTCGAGATATTTCGCTGTTTTAGGTTCATTCAGCACTTCTTGCTCGATTTCCGCGGGCGTCAGGGACTTTGATAATGTGAGGCTGAAGCGGGTTTTGCCATTGAAACTTACCGGATATTCAATTGCGTTATCGATCAGGAGCTGTTCGTCCCACTCTGGCCACTTGGCCTTCAAAACAGATTGGCCGGGATTCATCCGTTCATATAGTTCGTCAGCTGTATGAGGAGCAAAAGGTGATAGCAAAATTGCAAGCGGACTTAGAATGCTCTTTTTGTTACAAGACGTGTGGGTGAGTTCATTCACACAGATCATAAAGGCCGAAACACAGGTGTTGTAGCTGAAGTTTTCAATGTCTTTGGTGACTTTTTTAATGGTTTTGTGAAGGGTTTTCAACTCCTCTTTCGCAGGCTCTGCATCCGAAACATTAAAATTACCCTTTTCGTCAAAATGCAATCGCCAGTATTTTCTTAGAAAATTGTACACTCCTGTGATTCCATCTGTATTCCATGGTTTAGACTGCTCTATGGGCCCGAGAAACATTTCATACAGGCGGAGGGTATCTGCGCCATACTTTTCGATTATGTCATCAGGATTGATGACATTGTACTTTGACTTAGACATTTTTTCGACTTCGCGTCCGACTCTGAATGTTCCGTCATCTTCTCTTATAAATTCAAACTCGGTAAACTCAGGTCGCCAATTTTTAAACCCTTCAATATCGAGAATATTGTTTTCGACCAAGGATACGTCTGCGTAGAGTGCCTGGGTTTCAAAGTCGTCTTTTTTTCCAAAGGTCACAAATCGATTTTCGCCTTTAATTCTGTACACCAGTGCACTTACTCCTTGAATCATGCCCTGGTTGATGAGCTTTTGGAAGGGCTCCTCCGTACTCACATACCCAAGATCGTAAAGAAACTTGTGCCAGAATCGCGCATACAATAGGTGTCCCGTGGCATGCTCAGAGCCACCGACATACAGATCTACATTTTTCCAGTACTGTTCGGCACTTTCGGAAAAAGGTCCGTCAGCATGATGAGGACTCATGTAGCGGAGGTAGTACCAGCTGCTTCCTGCCCAGCCGGGCATGGTAGTGGATTCGAGAGGCCATGCATTTCCTTCTTCATCTACGTAAGTCCAATCACGGGCTCGTGCGAGGGGAGGTTCGCCGTCTTCTGTCGGAAGATATTTGTCGACTTCCGGTAGTTCTAGAGGTAATTTTTCAGCCGGCAGAGCATAAGGTACTTCATTTTTGTAGTATATCGGGATAGGTTCGCCCCAGTAGCGCTGGCGTCCAAATACAGCATCCCGGAGCCGAAAGTTCACCTTTCGCTGACCGATTCCTCGATGCACCAGCTCATCGATCATCCGCTCAATGGCCTCATCGACGGGTAATCCCGTGATTAGATCAGAATGTATGGCATGGCCTTCTTTGCCCTCATAGGCTTCTTCGAAGACATCCCAATCGAAACCCGGATCAATGACCTGTCGGATTGGCAGATTAAATTTTTTTGCAAATCGATGATCCCTGCTATCGTGTGCAGGAACACCCATGATAGCGCCAGTTCCATAGCCTGATAAGACATATTCAGCAATGTAAACGGGAAGTTTCTCGCCGGTAAATGGATGAATGGCATAGCAGCCGGTAAATTGTCCGGTTACTTGTTTTATGTCAGCAAGGCGATCCCTTTCTGTGCGGGATTTTACATACTCCCGATATGCAAGTGCCTTATCGCGGTACTCATCGGAGGTTATTCGGTCTACGATGTCGTGTTCAGGAGCAAGAACCAAAAAGGTAGATCCGAATAATGTATCCGGACGGGTGGTGTATACGTTTATTTCTGCATTACCGTCTGTCTTGAATGTTATCAACGCTCCCTGGCTACGGCCAATCCAGTTGCGCTGGGATTCTTTGAGTGCATCACTCCAGTCTATGGTCTCCAGGCCATCCAGTAGCCTCTGAGCATAGGCGGAGATCCTCAGGCTCCACTGCATCATTTTCTTTTGTACTACGGGATGTCCACCCCTCTCCGATAGGCCATCCTTCACCTCATCATTGGCTAAAACGGTACCCAGTGCGGGGCACCAGTTGACCACACTTTCTGACCGATAGGCCAGGCGATAATTAAGCAGAATTTCCTGTTTTTTTTCGGATGAGAAATTGCTCCAATCTTCCGATGAAAAGGTCAGCGGCTCAGAGCAGGCAGCATGCAAACCATTTGTTCCATGTGTGTTAAAATAATCAATCAGGGTGGTGTGAATCGGTTCTGCACGATCGGTCGCCATGTTGTACCAGGAGTCAAAAAATTTCAGAAAAATCCATTGTGTCCATCTGTAAAAAGATGGATCGCTGGTGCGTACTTCCCGACTCCAATCATAACTAAAGCCCAACTGGTCAAGCTGCGACCGGTAGCGTTCAATATTGTTTTTAGTCGTGAGTGCCGGATGCTGTCCGGTCTGAATGGCGTACTGCTCAGCCGGTAGCCCGAAACTGTCATATCCCATAGGGTGCAGCACATTGAATCCGCGGAGTCGCTTGTATCGAGCGAAGATATCACTGGCGATATACCCCAGGGGATGACCTACATGAAGCCCTGCACCTGAAGGATAAGGAAACATATCGAGCACATAATATTTTAGTTTCGTCGGGTCTTCTTGTACGCTATACACCTTTTGGTCATTCCAGATGGTTGCTCTGCGTTTTTCTATTTCTCGGTGGTTAAATTCCATGAATAAATGTCCGTAGATTGTGCATTTTGTCGTCCGCAAAAGTAGGATGACCCATCGTATTGATACAGGTCAAAACATCAACCTACCACATATTTAAAAAACACTTTTAAATTCCGTGGCAAAAGCATAGGAGTGTTGACTTTGTAGGCTATGTATCTCTCACCGTATGTGCGGATCAGGCGCTTCTCTTCGAGATGACTTCCGATGGCGACGTATCCAGCAGTGATGATGAAGGCAATGACATTTCGATCGGATGGTATGGCTGCGATTAGTCCGATCAGCACCACAATAGCGGCAAGGTATAAAGGATGCCGGATGTGCTGATAAATTCCCGAAGTGACCAGGTGCCTGCTTTGCGTGGATGAAAGTCCTACGAATTCATCAAAACGAATCTTTCGAAACGAAAGAGTAACTAATCGATATGCAAGAATCACGGCGGTCAGTAGAACAAACCGGCCGATAATGCCCGTATCAGCGTACATCACAGGCGGTGCGCTTAGATAGATATAGCCCACGGGCACGAGCAGGAGCACAGATATACATGAGTACATCAATCGGTAATTCAATTGTTTAAACCGCTGATGTATGGATCTTTTAATCAACTCGGACGCCAGCAATGAATGAATGAAATAATAGGATGCCAGAGCTATTGCAAGGCGCATTCAATTTAGTTTATGATTGGCAATGAGTTGAAATTCAGGAAACTCCACGGTAAACAAACTGGAATTTTCAGATGAAATCAAGGTGTAATACCCCTTAATTGTTCCGATAAAGCTTCGGAATTGCAGCAATGTGTTGTGCGTAAATGTCATTTCAGGCAGAATCAGAGGTATATTGCCTGTAAATCCCTGACCTGTCAATTCGCTGTGCTGGCAGTAAAGATCTCTGATCTCCCAATGGCGGTGCGTTAGCAGGACGGGATAATCATTAAGATTTCGGATTTGAATCCGATGATTAAACACATAGACAGGTCCAATATGGGTCTTGAGCCTGGCTACAAAGTCGGCAGAGTGAAGGACTTCTATTCCGTTCTGAAGGTGAATGAGCACGGTTAGCAGCAGTAAATCATATCCTGCTAAAATAGCATTTAATTCAAATAAATAGAATAGAATGTGTTTTTTTCCTGCACTTCGATTAATTTAAGATACTGAATAAAACTTTTTAGATACAACGTCCTTGAGTCGTAATTTTTACAACGAACGTATTCTAATTTCTCGGCTTCACTCATTGGGAGTTTTAAAGCCAGCTGGTGAAGGGTAAGTGCATCCGGATATGAATAATCTTCATCCCTTAGTTTTTTATAGTCCTGAAAGGCATCTATAAGTGAGGTTGGACACAAATAGTCGTCGAAGAGCAGCTCCTCGACAAGACCACCGGGATACAAGCTGTCAGTGTCGTAGGAAGAGATAAACTTTTTCAGGTAAAATAGTTCAGTACATTTTACGATAATATCTGCCTCCCCGTTTGGATATCGCTTGGTAATGTCTATGATTTCCACAAGACTGCCAAGGTTTCGGGTGTTAATCGGGCTGGCCAGTACGATGCCAAACATGCGATCTCCTGCCATGATGTCTTCCAGAAGCTGCTTGTAGCGTTCTTCGTAGATGTGCAGGTCTGCAGATTCTCCCGGTAGAAGAAATAATCGAAGTGGAAACAGCCTGATTTTTTGAAAGTTGGACATTATTAAGTTGATTTCTTAAGTAACCGCCTGTAACTCTTTTAGGTTCAGTCTTTTTTGACCAATTTTTTTTTGCGCAACGAAAATGCCACCGAATACAAAATCATGAAGACAGCCACAAACCAGGCCACCCGAGACACCACATCGCCCGTGGAAGTAAAAAATGTCTTCTCGCTCAGCAGAGGGATCTCTGAAGTCAATGCACCGGAAGTACGGTACGGTAAAGATTGGAGTATATCACCCCTCGAATTGATTACGGCAGAGATTCCGGTATTGGCACTGCGGGCTATCCACCGGCGGTTTTCCACAGCTCGAAGACGCGCGTACTGCAAGTGCTGGCGATGTCCGGCTGTATGGCCCCACCAGTCATCATTGGTAATGATAGATATGTAGTTGGCCCCATTCCGGACAAAAAGGCTTACAAACTCGGGAAATACAGATTCGAAGCAAATGACTGCCGAGGTACCCGTCCCATCTGCCGAATGTCGGAAGACGGTACGCTCCTTCTGAATGCCATGTGTTCCAGTTGTACCACCAAAACTGCCTACAGCATTTTCGAGCAAGGGTTTGAGTATGGTGGAAAAAGGGAAGTGCTCCACGCCGACGACCAACTTGGACTTGTGGTAAAACCTCGGCTGAGGCGTGTCACCAAAATAGGCTGCTGAATTGAATACATCGTACCAGGCTTCTGAATTGGGATACTTTCGCGCCGTCGGTGTAACTTTAGAAGGATTCACATAGCTCCGATAAGTTGAAGCGCCCAGCAGCAGATTCAGGTGTGGATATTGATCTTTAAAGGCATTTAAAAGCTGATAATCTGGATGATACATGGCCACCTCCTCTTCGATCAGCTCAGAGAGCATGGTCTCAGGGCCGATGACGAGCCGTGTGGTGCTATCCGTCAGTGGCTTGGCCAGTTCAATAAATCGCTGAATCTGAAAGGTCTGAGGCAGATCAAATTTTTCGGTATAAGCGTCAAAATTGGGTTGAACAATCACCACCTTTGTAAACCTTTCGGGATTGTTAGTGTAGGTATTGTACCTGTACAGACTGTACGCGATCGGCAATCCGATCCAAAGCACAATGGCTATATATCGGAAGGCCATCCTTGAGAATGGTTCGGATTTTTTCAAATACACTTTAAACGTTTGATAAATCAGGATATTGACAATCCATATCCACAATGTACCTCCGGATACACTCAGGGATTCATACCACTGTACCCATTCGGGATAGTGGGCAAAGGCATTGCCCAATGAAAGCCATGGCCAACTCATCTCCCAATCCTGATGGAAATTTTCAAACGCCAGCCAAACGGCTACCAGCGCGATCCAGCCCCTTTTTGTTCCGAGTACATGGCGAATCTTATGCGCTACTAAGAACACCAAAGCCATTAGGGCGGCATTGAAGGTACATACAGCGATGACGCCACTCCAGTGCGCATTCCATATCCATGACGTTACCAGCAGATTAAAAAGGGCAAAAGCGAGATACATATGTACCCAGACCCGAAAACCTCGATAGCGCATAGGCAAGCTGTCGGATACTTCTTCAAACAGCCAGAGAAGGGGCACTAATGCAATAAATATCAGAAGCGGGAAGCCTTTATCCGGCCAAGATGCCCAGAGAAGCAAAGGGGTAGCCGAAATGAGCAGAAACTTTCTCAAAAAATTCATGTACAATCTCCGATCAAAACGCTCCAAATGTAGTACAGCCTGCTGCTCCTCCTTTATTAAGGATTAGCAACTTTCAGACTATCCCTTAAATACAGCAAATGCAGTAGATCTAATAATGATCTTTGTCGTTTAATTTGAATTTTATGATTTTAAGAAATCTATTTTTTGTCTTTGTTTTAATTGGTTTGATTTGTCAAAAATCTTTTGGACAAAAATTAATTGATTTTTACGTAGGATATAACTTACCCATACTTCAGGAAATTCCCTCACACTTTCAGTCCGTCAACCGCGGCTACCAACTGACCTATCCCAATGAAGGAGAGTTTGCCATGTCTTCCATCGGAACAGGATACTTTTGGGGTCTGCGAATGAACTTCGGGGATGACCGCAAACGCGGATTACCGTTATCGCTTGAGTACAATTACTACCGCAAGCGCAATTACAGCAATGAAGCGTTTTTTCCGGACAAAAATCTTGTAGGGCAATAC
>CALFUW010000071.1 GCA_937929815.1 uncultured Flavobacteriales bacterium
ATAAGGTCTTCGACCCGCCTTGCAGCTTCGAAGGTTTTATCTGTCTTGTACACAACTTTGTCAAAAAAAATTGGATCATTGTGCGCAGGCGTGTCCTCAGGCATGAGCACCAGTACTCGATACTGCAGCATGACAAGTCGATTGGCCAACTCCTGAATCATCAACGTTCGACCTTCTTTTGCCCGTGTGGAGATCACTGTAATAAAAAACGGACGGGATATCTCTTTGCTTTTGATAAATTGTTCTAGTCTTATAGTTTGAAGTGATAAACCAACGGTTTGTTTCTTCACCCAATCCAAATCCACTCCGCGATCAGTCTTTCTCAGCTGAAGCGAAGGGTAAGAACCAAGAAGTTTTTTGCCGATGACGCTTTCAGCCCGAATCGGATTTTTGAGAGTAGAATCGAAAAACTCCAGCAATACTAAGACAATCAAAGGCAATATAAATCCGACTATACCTGATGCCGCGACCATCACAGCAGTTTTGGAGGGCAATGGCTTAAGGGGAAAGTAAGGAGGTACAGATACCACAAGTCCTCCGGCAGAGATCATATCGTTTTGCTGACGCATGATGGCTTGGTTGAGCGAATGCAGAAGTTCGAGATAATTTTTTTCAGCCACACCGATTTCGCGCTCATATCTGGCAAGGAGAGATCCCAGAGGAGCAAATTCATTATAAAGTTTTTCGAAATACTTCCTCCTTTCGTCAAAAATGCGAAGTCTCGCTTCGCTTTCATCTAGAGCCAGGGTATATTTAAGCCATTCATCGAGCAGAGACTGGTTGGGCACTCCCTCGGTAGTGCGGGAATACTGATACCTCTTGGTAAGCAAATCCGACAACTCTGCTCTGATTTCCTGGGCTTTTCGCCTGAGGGTATTAATGGTAGAGAGATCGTTGTAATAAATTTCCATGGTGGTAATCTGGGCCTGTATTTTAGCCAGCTCGCGCCTCTTTTCAAGCAATTCGTCTGAGAACCGGATGAGCTCTTTGTTTAATGAAAGTTGTGTTTCCAACTTATCAAGTGCGGATTTGGTAGACGCCCTTACGGCTAATTCTTTCTGAAACTCGTCTTCCATTTGCTCCTTCATCGTCGCCAAACTCTTTGTTTGCTCCCCATAGTTGATGATGTTGTTTTTTACCCTAAATTGTTTGAGTCGGTCTTCTGACTCGCTGAGTTCTTCGCGTGCAGCGGCTACTTGCTTTCTGAAGTACTCTACTGCACTATTGCTCTGGCTGGCTTTGATTTCGTACATCCGGCGTATGAATACTTTGGAGAGTATTTCCAAGGTGGATTTACAAATCCCCGGGTCTGTGTATCGGTATTTGATGTTTATAAGGTCAGAGTTCTGAATGCGGGAAACATTTATTTTACTTATTGCTTTGAAACTGTAGGGAGATTCTTCCTGGTTGAAGATGATCTTCCCTCTAAAGGTGTTGTAATTTTTTGATTTCCAATTTTTAATGTTCACAAGGCAGGAATCTTTTCCTTTTGGACTTTTGAGTTCGTTAAAGAGTTCTGGTGTTAATAATTCCATCATCTGCCTCCAAGCTTCTTCACCAATAATTTCAACCGTAGGGCCATCAAGAGATATGTGCAACGCCAGAAGTTCTTCGCCTACCTCTTCGAGTGTCTGGCGGGATTTGATGATGTTAAGTAGATTATCATAAGCATTGGACGTAGCAAAGAAGTCCACATTAGTGCGATCGACGTTGGTAAGGTTGAGTCCGGAAGCTATACCGGTAAATATTTCTGTCTCAGATTCATATTCTTTAGGCGTGCTTCTCACCATGAGGAAAACCAAGATTGCCAGCAGAATAGAGCTGGTCATCAGGTACTTTAGATTCCTGCTGAAAAGTCTTATAAATTTGATAAGACTCATTAATTCTTTTCAAATTTTGAGAAGGGAATACCTACAAGTCTTTCGAGTTGGGTGTAGGTATTGAAAAATTCAGTCCGAAGCTCTTCGTAAATAAGACTGTATTTTGTTTTCAATTCCGTATTGGTGCCCAACTGGTCAAGAGTCAGCTCCCCTTGCCGGAAGCGTTCCTCGGCCATCTCCATAATCAGAGAGGTAGATTCATTGGTCTCGGCGAGAATAGATATTTTTCGCTGTATCATGAGGAGCTTCTGGTATTCGTTAAAAATGACTTCTCGGATATTGCGTATAGCTTCTTCTTTCTTTGAGATGGTACTCTCCAGCCAAGCTTCAGCCGCTCCAATTCGATCCTTGCGGCCGACTACCGTAGACAGAGGCACCCTAAGTCCTGCTCCTATGAGATATCCAAGCAATATGGCAGATCCATCGGGATTGATGTTGGCTCCGAGAGTACCACCTTGATACTGACCGGTGACGTATACATCCCTGGCCCAATCTTTTTTAGCAAGACTTACCTCATACTCACGCAGCTTAACCTGAGCGTGCCAATATTTAACCTCGGGCGAATGCGCAACAGCTGTATCAATCAATTCATTGATTGGCGGCAGGTAATCCAAGAGATTGACAAACAAAGAGTCTATGGTCAATATGGTCTTGGCGGAAGTATTGCCGGTGGTCTGAGCTGACAGAAGCGCAGGAAGTAGAAGCACGAACACTGAAGTAAAGGCGTTTCTATACATTTTCTTTTTGTAATAGTGCCGGTATGGTTTTTAAGATGATTTTTATATCATTCCAAAAAGAGAAGTTTCGGGCATATTGGTTATCCAGTGCTTTGCGTTCTTCCTCACTCATGGATGACTTGCCTCTCTTTTCTACTTGCCAAAGGCCGGTGATACCGGCAGGCGCCAGAAATCTCTCACTCCAGTCGTCAGATGTAAGCTGTTCGGCTTCATAGAGTGGCAGAGGACGGTTGCCTACAATAGACATATCACCCTTGAGCACATTGATCAGCTGAGGTAATTCATCAATGGAGGTATTTCGGATAAATGCTCCCACTTTTGTAACTCTCGGATCATTCTTTATTTTAATAAATGTGCCTGCGGAGCTTTGTTTTTTCAATTCTTTGTATTCTTCTTCCGACAGAGGAGTGCCGTCGCTGTGGATCAGTGTCACTGAAGAATTAAATTTTTTCACAGGTCGAGTCTGTAGTTGGCTGACATCAGATTGCTGCTCGAGCATATATTGGTTCATATGCTTCAGTTCTTTGAGTCGTCGATCGGCATCAGTGTACATCGACCTTAGTTTGTAGAAATCAAAGATCTTGTAGCCCGTGCCTACTCTTTTGGATTTGTAAAACACGGGGCCTTTTGACTCCAGTCGAATGGCGATGATGACAATAATCAGAAGGGGCGACAGTATCAAGAGAGCCAGAGATGCAAAAACAATATCGAAAATCCGTTTTGCAATGGGTATTTTATATTCTTTCTGGGCGATTCGGGTGATTTTACTTTTTTGTGCCAGTTTAATGTTTTTCAGAAATTGAATTCGCTCAATGACCATATTGGCGTCAATGGGCTTCAAATATCCATCAGTCACTTTTTCTTTGAGAAAAAGTCTCTTGGTGTAGTTTCCAAAATGATCATCAATGATTACGAAAGGGGTGTCCTTTGAGAAGATGAAGTCCTTGTAGTACTTGAAGAGCTCAAAACCGTTCATTCCTTTAAGGGACTTCTCACAGAGGATGATATCGGGATTGCAATCGTTGTTGTTTACATAATTATCAAACTGAACAGCGTTTTTAAACGATTTGAATGCAATGTCGTTTCGACTGCTGAAAGCCTCTAGTACTTGGGGATCTTCACCGATATACACAATTTTGTTCATTACCGAGGGCGTGAGGATTTATGAACGAATTCTGACGAGGTTATTGATTCTCAATGCCAACTCTTCCGGGTTGAAGGGTTTGATCAAATAATCATTAGCACCAAGTTTGAGGCATTTTATACGCTCAGTAGATGAGTCCTCTCCTGAGAGTACAATCAGGGGAATATCCTGAAAAAAAGCGCTTTCGCGCACTCGCTTGATGTATTCGAAACCATCGATTTCCGGCATGTTCAAATCTGCTATGACCACATCGGGAATGTTTCCGTCATACATCCATTCGAGAGCCTCTTTGCCGTTTTCCTGAGATATCACTTCATATTTGTCCTTAAGAAATTGCTCAAGGAGTTTTCGCATCACCGGCTGATCATCAATGATTAATACTTGTTTTTTAGACATACCTGGAGGATTTATCTGCTTCTCAGTTGATTGAACACTTCGGTGAGCACGGACTGAACTTCATTTACTTTTGACTCAAGGTCTGGAGAAGGTGAGCCGGATTTACCGATTTTTTCGATCTCGCGGATGGTTTGATTGACTCCGGGAATTTCGAAGAG
>CALFUW010000072.1 GCA_937929815.1 uncultured Flavobacteriales bacterium
GAGTGAGATAGAAAGTCCCTAATACTGGAGAGTATCCCATAGCATCGAACTTACTGAACCATACAGCACCCATACCGAGCAGTATGCCAAGATTTTTACGAAACAAATAAAAACGAGTAAAGATTTCTGCATCGACCATCCATTCAGGCAACCGCAGCAGGTCCGGTCGGCTGATCTGTTGGGCGGCTACGGTTTGGCGATAGGTAAAACGACTGCTGACCTTTTGCTCAAGGATCCATCGGGTTTGGATCAGGCCGATTGGCTCATCGACCTGAAAGGGCCTAAGTGTGGAGTCAATAAAGAGCAGGCCTTCATTGAGCCAGCTGCGAAGTGTGAGTTTGCCTGCATACGGCAGTTCAATTTCTCCGCCGATTTCGCGATAGCGAGTGTATCGAAAGGATGTATTCCAACCGGTCAAATTCGAAAAATGTCTGGTGTAGAATGCATGAGGAGCCTCCACAGAGTTTTGAAGCCAAGCTGAAATTTCGTAATTCTTATACCAGCGGAAAAAGGATTTTGCGTACATGCCTGATGCACCGGTGGCCTCTCCAGCCGGATGGTAGCTAACACCTGCCTGGAGAAAAATCCTGTTCAGCGACCAATCTCCCTCGGCAAACATCCGGTATTGAGAGAAATAGTGCGAATGATAATGACCGGAATGCAGGCTATGCTGGAATCCCAGTCCTCCACGGATCTGTACAGACCGATGGATTCCAAGGGTGGCAAACACTTCATTACGGAGAAAAGTGAATGTAGTACTGTCCTGAGTTTCGGAAAAAGAATATTTGAATTCGCGAAAAAACAATGTATCTTCCGGTCGATGGGTCTTGCTGTATTGATATCGCTCGCGTGCGTAGTGAAACCGGTGACCTACTCCGATGTAAAAATGACGACCAGCCGAATCAGAATTCCCCTCTGTGGATTGTACGGATAGAAGATCGTAATGATGCTGAAAATAAGCAGACTGCTGAGAAGACGTGCTTTTCCCTTCTCGAAATTTAACTGGTACCAAGGGTCTGTCCCTTCGGGTATTTTCAGTGAATACAGAGTCAAATCTCAGGCCTCCGTTTTCATTTGACAGTTGCCTCTGCCAGGTGTAGTATCCCTGAAATTGATATCTGTTATCTGGAGAGTAGTAGTGTGTTGATATGGTGAAATTGGATCGTTCGGTATTCATATGTGGATAGAAGCCTTCTGAATTGAGCCTTTGCCAATGGATGTTGTAATTCCACCGCCGGTGAATGTTTTGTGTGTGGAATATTCTGAATATTTGCCCCCGATTGTAGCCCTGTGTGTATCGGGCTTCGGTCAGCGGGGCATTGACCAGGTAAAAACGGATACTCTCATGTCTTAGCCGTTGATGGTAAAAGGGCATATTGCCCCATACCAAATATTCCCTGTATACTGGATCATATAAGAGATCATAAATTGGCGCACCTAAATTTCCAAGTTCTAGCCGAATTCTTGATCGACTTTCATCTAGGCTGTAGCCTCCATAGAGTTCAGGGGTAAAAACCGTATCGACCTCTCTGTATCCCTGAAAAAGTGTTTTGAATTGGAAAGATACCGAAAGAGGTTGGGAAGAATGGATGTTTTGAGAGGAGAGACTAAAGCTTATGATGAAACAACCAACAAAAATCCAAACATGCCGTGGTGTGGGTGTCGCCCCGGGGAAGTTGTTCAAGTCAATGAGAGATTCTGTTGTCAGCGAAGTGTTTGTAATACTGGTACAGCGAGCAGGCGATATGCTGAAGGTCGTAGCGCTCCTCGATCAGTTTGCGTGCATTGTAGCTGATGGAAGTACGCATGTGCTCATCGTCGAGCAGCAGACATACTGCATGAGCAAATTCAATAGGATCGTCTGCCAGGAGTAGGTGGTCGCCATTTACCACATCGATGCCTTCGGCTCCCACTTGTGTAGATACCACAGGAATACCCAATCCCATAGCTTCCAGAAGTTTAATACGAACACCACTTCCACTTAGTAGAGGTATGACAGATATTTTTCCACTGAGCAGAAATTCCACAGGAGAGCTGATTTCACCGTGAAAGAATACTTGCGCAGGTGAATTTTTTATCCATTTTGATGGCATACCTCTTCCTGCCACATGAAATTCAGCATCTTTACTAATTTTTAGTACATGAGGCCAAACACTCGCCAAAAACCATTCAAGGCCTTGCCTGTTGGGTAGCCAGTCAAAGGAAGCGAGATAAACTATTTTTTTCTTTCCATACCGAAAATTCGAAAACCGGCGCATGTTTGAAGTTTTCAATCCGAAGTGAATGGTGTGAATTTTAGCCGGATTCCTGGTCATACGTTGAAACTCACGGCGATCCACATCGGATATGGGCAATATGCAATCTACCTGATTTGAGATGAGTTCTTCATATTTTTTCAATTTGCGGGTTTGGAGTCTCACATAAGCACTGGTAATGCCTTTGTTGTGGGCGAGCCATCTTTCCCAGATCTTGTGTTCGATGTTGTGAGCACGCAGACTAACGATGCTGTCAGGAGCGTATTTGCGGATCACCGGAAGATACACAGCCATAAATATACCCTCTATCTGAACGACATCATACCGTCTGTCACAGAGTATCTGAATCAGCTTTTCCTCAAATTTTTTATTGTAAAAGCGGCTCACATGGTAAGACTGCGCACTAAACAAACTTTTCAAAATTCCCCAAATAGTAAATTCTGTATTGACACGCATGGACTTGATGTAGAGCTGCCCTGATTCGTCAAAACTGAATTGGGTAGGGTGAAC
>CALFUW010000073.1 GCA_937929815.1 uncultured Flavobacteriales bacterium
GAGCGACGTGGCGAATTGGGGCCTGATCCAGATCTGGCATTTGGAATTGTGGGCCGCTGGAGAGCTGCCGAGCTTTCGATTGTGGATTTCAAATCACCACTGGGAGACGAATTGGCTGTAAGCGATGATATGCCGACCTTAGGTGCTCCTCTAGAGATTACTTTTAACAGAGATAATACCTATCAGGTAACGACTCCCGGTAAGATCCCCCATTCATTCGGCACATCCGGTACGTGGGCCTTTGACAACCCGGAATTTCCCAGTAAAATGGGTATTGTGAATCACAATGGTGAATCGGATACGATCTTCCTGCGTTCGATGGCCCGAGATTATGATCCCGTTTGGAAAATTCAGATCCGGAGAATAGACTGCAACGAAGAACTGTATGTTGGATATAATGTGACATTAATACGTCAATAAATATGAAAAAGATTTTTTTAGCATGGGCTGCTTTAGGTTTGGCGATACTACACACCAATGCACAAGCGGTGACCAGTGAGCCCCTGGAAATAGATCCCTCCAAACCCGTAAAACTGATTGTAAATCTTGCCAATCTGGACCAAAACCTTGATTTTGTACAAAATTTAATTCAGGACGCCAACGACGGAAAGGATCTATATATCTGGACATGGAAGCCGAGAGAGCATCCTACCGGCCATCCACTGGTCAATGGTACCGGCAGTCAACCCTGGAAAAACTCCAACGAGGCGCTCAAGATGACCAAGGAGTCTAATCTGGTATACAGTTTTACCTTTTTGCCATCGCTGAAAGACTGGTACGAAGTAGATGCTGCTACCGTATACAAAGAAGATGTCCACTTTCTTGTAAAGCCCAAGGATGGCGGGGGATACGGAGAGCCTGACCGCAAGTCACCTGACCTGGTGCTCAAGGTGGATCCGCCCGCAACTGTTCGTCCGCCTGCCTATTTCTTTCCCTCCAGGCCTCAGACGGATGATATTGTCGCCATCATTTACGATAATGCCAGAGAAGATAAACCATCTATGCTCAATCTGCACCCTGATTCAGCGTATATGGCCGTTTCAGTCGTTGACTCTGCCGGGATTACGTACAACCTTTCTACGGCGTTTAATGCCGGCAATAATCCCAACATGAAACTCAGGTACAAAGGAAACGGCATGTTTCGAAATGTGATCATTCCCCGAGAATTTATTGAGCAAAACAGGCCATCCAACCTACCTGCAGATGCAGTCATTCGCAAAATGCGGATCGTCATCGTCAAACAGAGATTCCTGACAGGGCTCGACCGCAGCAATTATGAAATAGAGATTAATTTCGATTGCGACTAGAAAGCTATAATGGATAAAATAAAAAGCCAGTCGTACAGGACTGGCTTTTTCATTTCATAAACTATGTATGTTGGTACAATCAACAGGCAAAGATTGAATAAGCAGATTTTTAATTGGTTTTACCCATAGACAAGTATCTCTCAGTCACGGGTATTTCATTAATTGTAGCTACAAGTATTTGAAAAAAGAGGGGATTTACGGGTGATACTGACGGGTCAGAGCATTGGCGGCTTACACACCAAACTGCGTGTTGAGTCCTATGAGTTCAAGAAATTCTTTCTTGACACTCTCATGGTGAAAGCGCCCGCCGTACTCAGCCGTAACGGTGGATGATTCAATGTCGCGGATACCTCTGGAATTTACGCATAGATGCTTGGCATCGATGACACATGCCACATTTTCAGTTCCCAGCGCCTCTTGCATTGCCCGAACGATTTGTTTGGTCATTCGCTCCTGTACCTGGGGTCGGCGTGCGAAGTAATCGACGATGCGATTCATCTTGCTCAGTCCGATGACACGGCCTGCACTGATGTACCCAATATGTGCCCGACCTACAATGGGTAGAAAGTGGTGTTCACAGGTGCTGTAAACCACGATGTTTTTCTCTACGAGCATTTCTCCATATTTGTACTTGTTTTCAAATGTGCTCATGGATGGCATGTTTGCAGGGTCGAGACCACTGAAGAGCTCATTGACCATCATCTCAGCCACCCGCTTTGGTGTGCCAGCCAGGCTGTCGTCATTGAGATCAAGGCCTAAAGTTTCCATAATAGCTTTGAAATAGTGCTGTATGCGAAGCACTTTTTCTTCATTGCTTAAATCGAACGCATCGGGTCTGAGAGGATTTTCAGGATTGCCGGATGCATGCGTATCTCCATAAAAATCGTCGGGGGTGTTTTTCAGCGGGGTAAGCTCCATTTTCCAGAGTTTTAAAAGAGTACACAAATGTAAATGCAATGTTCGTGAAGAGGTTATGAATATTGTCCACAGGCGGTATGGGCGCTATACGTTTATGCGCAGGAGTTTTGATTTCTCCGCCGTCCGGCAAGCCGGGGCATGTACCGATGGATCTATCCGTGTGGATGGATGGAATACCACTGCAATGGCAATCTCATCAGAGATGCAGGTCAACTTGTGAACAACCTGATTAATAATCTGCGAGCTATTGGATCACATTGACTTCCGGCTGGAGGTCGATGCCAAACTTTTCGCGGACATCATCCATGATTCTTAGAGCATGATTCCACAATTCGGCACCGGTAGCTCCCCCGTAATTGACCAAAACCAGGGCCTGGCGAGCGTGCATTCCTACCCGTCCGATGCGCACCCCTTTCCAACCGGCTTTTTCGATAAGCCAACCGGCTGATATTTTCACTTGTTCCCCGGCGTGGTAGAGAGGCATATCCGGATATTTGTCTTTTAGGTTGAAGGCTGTTTCGGGCGGTACTATGGGATTTTTAAAAAAACTACCGCAGTTGGCGAGTACAGACGGGTCGGGGAGTTTACTTTTTCGAATGGCGATTACCACTTTGCTGATGTCGTGAATGGTCGGTTGCGTAATGCCGGCATTTCTTAGTTCATCGGATATGGTGCCGTAATGAGTGCGGATGTTGTGATCGTCGCGGGTCAGACGCATCGCGACGGATGTAATGGCGAAGCGGTCCTTAAGGGCATGTTTAAACACTGAATCCCGATATGCAAACTGGCACTCGCTGGCTGAGAGGCGCTTCCTGCTTCCGGTCAATAAATCAATTCCCTCTACATACTCGAGTACCTCACAGATTTCTGTTCCATAGGCGCCGATGTTTTGGACAGGAGCAGTGCCTGCATTCCCGGGAATGAGACTCAGGTTTTCGAGCCCGCCAAGGTTGTGGTGCAATCCGTAGAGGACGATCTGATGCCAGTTTTCACCGGCTGCGGCCTTTAAAATTGAAAAGTGCGCGTCGATGGGCTCAATTTCGCGGCCTTTAAGGTTGAGATGTACTACAGCCCCATCAAAAAATTCGCTGACAAACAACAGATTGCTTCCTCCGCCCAGCAAGAGAAACTTTTTTTTGCCGAATACGCCCGACTGAGCAAGCAGTTCGAGTTGCGATTCAGAGGTGATGGGATAATACTGCGCACATCGCACGTCCAGGCCAAAGGTATTGAGCGCTTTGAGTGAAAAGTCCGGAATTGGTCTGATGTCGCTCATCACACGCGCCCGGGATATTTTTGGAGTGCATGTTGTAAGATTTCCACCGAATGGCGAAGGTCGTCCTCTTTGAGTACATATGCGAGGCGCACTTCATTTTCCCCTTTGTGGGGTGTGGCATAGAATCCGTTGGCAGGGGCTACCATCACCGTGTGTCCTTCGTGTGAAAACTCGGCGAGCATCCACCGGGCAAAGTCTTCGGCATTTCGAACCGGGAGACGCGCGACACAATAGAATGCGCCCTTAGGCTTGGGGCAGTACACTCCTTCAATGGTGTTGAGGCCATCCACCAGGATGTTGCGACGCAAGGTATATTCACGGATGACGTCGTCGAAGTAGCTCTGAGGTGTATCCAAGGCAGCTTCAGAAGCTATTTGTCCAAGTGTAGGAGGACTTAGCCGGGCCTGGGCAAATTTCAGAGCCGTGGACATTAATTTTTTGTTGCGACTGATCAGTGCCCCGACGCGCACACCACACATGGAGTAGCGCTTGGATACCGAGTCGATGACGATGGCGTGCTCATCCAGCCCCTCCAGATTGAGAATCGAATGATGCCGCACCCCGTCGTAGGCAAACTCCCGGTATACCTCATCGGCAATGAGGTACAGGTCGTGCTTAAGACACAGATCCCGCAGCTTGATCAGCTCCTCCCGGCTGTACAGATAACCTGTGGGATTGCCCGGGTTGCAAATGAGGATGCCTCGCGTGCGGGGAGTAATCCAACTTTCAAATGCTTCAATATCCGGTAATGCAAAGCCGGATTCGATGCTGCTGATCACGGGCACCACTTTGACACCGGCCGATATGGCAAATCCATTGTAATTGGCATAAAATGGCTCAGGAATGATGACCTCATCGCCGAGGTCGCAAATTGAATTCAGCGCAAAAGTGATTGCTTCAGACCCGCCGGTCGTGATCATCAGGTCTGTGTAGTCGATCCCGATGCCATGGATGGCATAATAGTCTGCCAGCTTCCGGCGATAGGATTCATTTCCGGCTGAGTGGCTATATTCGATTACCTTGTGATTGAACTTTTGAATGGCCTCAAGCGCCACTTCCGGAGTATGGATGTCCGGCTGACCAATGTTGAGATGATACACTTTTACTCCCTTGCGTTTGGCTGCTTCAGCAAATGGCACCAGCTTACGGATGGGAGATTCGGGCATCTGCAT
>CALFUW010000074.1 GCA_937929815.1 uncultured Flavobacteriales bacterium
GGCCATCAACTTGGCTACAGTCAGAAGGCATTCATACAGTGTCTGATACGCTGCTATTTTATCGACTCCGTAATCACCTTTCCAAAATCTTCTTCGCGAGAGTCGCACATACCAGTTGCTTAGATCTTCTGTTACAAAATATTGTATGGCACGTGCGGCCAACGTGGGCTCGTAATCGTCCATCCATTGGGTACAGCGCTTAATGAGGGTGTGCAGCTCAGACAGAATCCATCTATCCAATTCGGTGCGCTCTTCCACTGGTACGGTGGGTTCGACGTGCCGGAATCCATCCACATTGGCATAGAGGGCAAAAAAGCTGTATGTATTGCCCAAGGTTCCGAAGAATTTTCTCTGTACTTCTGTCAGACCGTCAAAGTCAAATTTCAGGTTGTCCCATGGCTGAGCATTGGTAATCATGTACCACCTTAATGCATCGGAGCCATATTTATCAATAGTATCAAACGGGTCTACTGCATTGCCGAGGCGTTTGGACATTTTCTGTCCGTTTTTGTCCAATACGAGACCATTGGAAATCACAGTCTTATATGCTACTGAGTCAAATACGAGCGTGCTGATGGCATGCAGGGTGTAAAACCATCCACGCGTCTGATCGACCCCTTCAGCAATAAAATCTGCCGGATAGGGTATCTTGATGAGGTCTTCGCCCGTGGCAAACGGAAAGTGGTACTGTGCAAAAGGCATGGCGCCGGAGTCAAACCACACATCGATCAGGTCGCTTTCGCGGTATAGCGGAGTGCCGTCGTCGGATGCCAAAACAATTTTGTCGATGTAGGGCTTGTGAAGGTCAAAACGCTCATAGTTTTCTTTGGAATTATCGCCGGGGATGAAGGCCTCCAGAGGATTGGACTCCATCAGACCCAGCCGCATGGAATGTTCGATTTCGGACTTTAGTTCTGCCAATGAACCGATGCACTTCTCCACGCTTCCATCTTCGCTGCGCCAGATGGGAAGCGGAATGCCCCAGAATCTCGAACGGCTGAGATTCCAGTCATTGATGTTTTCGAGCCAATTTCCAAATCTGCCAGTACCTGTGGCTTCTGGTTTCCAGCGGATGCGACGGTTGTTTTCGATCAATCGGTTTTTTACAGCTGTTACGCGGATAAACCAGCTATCCAAAGGATAATAGAGCACCGGCTTGTCTGTACGCCAGCAGTGGGGATAACTGTGTTCGTACTTTTCAATTTTAAAGGCTTTGCCTTCCATTTTCAGCTTAAGAGCTATTCGCTCATCTACCGAGAGATATTGTTTCAGGTCAGCAATGATGGGTCTGAGCATTGTTTTCTGTCGCTCATACTCTTGTCGGATTTCTTCATCCGAGTAATATTCTGCCTTCACATATTCACCTGCAAATCCAAACTGCGGATCGTTTACATGCTTAGTAAATCGCCCTTGTAAGTCCACTAATGGAACCGGTTTTCCGTCCTGGTCCAACACCAGCATGGGGGGTACGTTCCACTGTTTTGCGACCCGTGCATCATCCGCCCCGAAAGTCGGAGCTGTATGGACTACGCCAGTACCATCTTCTGTCGTTACAAAATCTCCGGTGATCACTACAAAGGCCTTGTCGGCATCTTGATACGGAAGGGTGTAGGGCAGAAGCTGGTGATACCTTAACCCTTGCAAGGCAGACCCGGGACAGCTGCCCTCTATCTTGTAGGGAATCTTTGACTTCGGATCGGCCACATTTACCTGAAAATCCTCGTCGCTGTATACCTCTGTAAATTGTTTTCCGAAATTTAAATCAATGAGGTCTCTTGCTAATATTACCCTTTGAGGGAATCGTGTGTATGGATTGAGCGTCTTTACTAAAACATATTCAATATCAGGCCCGATGGTCAGTGCCGTGTTTGAAGGTAGTGTCCATGGTGTCGTCGTCCATGCGAGGATACCATCACCCTGAATCAATGAGGTTTGAAACGCTTTTCTAAAGATCATATGAGTATGCTCATCGTCCTCCCGAAGGATAAATACCGCCACAACAGATGTGTCTTTCACTTCGCGGTAACATCCGGGTTGGTTTAGCTCGTGTGATGAAAGTCCTGTACCCGCTTTTGGCGAATAAGGTTGTATCGTGTATCCTTTGTAGAGAAGTCCCTTGTCGTAAATCTTACGAATTAGCCACCAGACGGACTCGATATAGGTATTTTCGTAAGTAATGTAAGGATTTTCTAAATCCACCCAATAACCTATCAATTCTGTAAGCTGATTCCAGGCATCCGTATACTTCATCACTTCACGCCGGCAAGCTGCATTGTATTCTTCGACAGATATTTTTCTACCTATATCCTCTTTGGTGATGCCAAGAGTTTTTTCGACACTCAATTCTATCGGAAGACCGTGGGTGTCCCAGCCCGCCTTTCGGATGACTTTGTATCCGCGCTGTGTTTTATAGCGACAGAAGAGATCTTTGATCGTGCGTGCCATTACATGGTGTATTCCCGGCATACCATTGGCACTGGGAGGCCCTTCGTAAAATACAAATTCCGGCGCACCGTCACGCTCCAGCACACTGCGCTCAAAAGCCTTGATTTCCTTCCAGTACTTGATTATTTCTCTGTGCACATCAGGCAGATTTAACTGCCCGTATTCATTGAATTTTTCTGACATTGTATTCTAAATCCGGCAAAAACGGCTGCGAAAATACCCATGAATGACTGAAGGTAAGCAATTTTTTCATTACATACCTGTTTAACGGGTTTTAAGTCCTGAAATAGAATCTGTCGTAGCAATGTAAGGTTTCCAAAAAAATCTTTATCTGTTTATACCCGTGTTTAACGGTTTTTAAACGGCTGCACTGAAGTCAACCATCGCCCTGCTATCATGAATTTATCGTTACCTTATTATATGGATTGACCCTCTTTCTTCCTTGCGATAGCGCTTTCCTGAGATTTCATATTCGTATATGATACGATATGGATAGTTGCCCTGTGGCAATTTCTGATTGCGATAGGTCCCGTCCCATTCAAAATCTGCTGTAAATGTATGAAATACAAGTTCACCCCACCGGGTAAAAATCATCATTTCAAAATACGTAATAAACTCACTTACAGATATCTTAAACCGATCATTACGGCGATCATAATTTGGTGAAAATGCATTTGGTATAAAAATATAAGGAAAGCAGTCTGTAGTAATAAGTATGGAGTCGGTGTATGTACATCCAAGGGCATCTTGTACCGTGACGGTGTACAGACCTCGTTCAGATACGGTGATTGTCGGGGTGATCTCACCGGTATTCCATTGATAGGATTGAAAAAATCCAGGATTAAGCGTAAGTGTCTGCCCTTCACATAGGATTGTATCGTTTGGAAGAAGGCTACCTGCCGGCGGTAAACTTGTGATGATATAGATCAAAGTGCTGTCGCATCCGTTGGACGAGGTAAGCAGTACGGTATAGGTGCCAGGTTGGTCTACTTGCTGACCATCAGGCAGCGTTATGGTCTGTCCTGCACAAATAGATCCTGATATCGTCTGGTTATAAGTCGGGAAGACTTCGATCGTGTCAAATGATATGAGCTGACAATCAGACGTTAGTTGCAATGTATATTGAATAGAATGTTTTCCCGGGCCGGCTATAGCTGGATTAAATTGATTGTTTAAAACACCGGGTCCGCTGTAAAAACCGCCTGAGGGAGATGCATTGGTTAGTGCATAAGGGGGGTCATTTTGACAAACAGGAGCGAAGGGTGTCCAGGTAATACCATAGACGTTTGTTTCATAGTAGTTGACTGTATCTGTGTACACCATGCAGCCATTGTGCTGGATCAGAGCGAAATATTGACCTGCTTGTGTGACCAGGAGAGTCGGCTGGTTAGCTCCCTGGATTTGAGTTCCATTCTGAAACCAGGAGATTGCTCCCTGTGAATAGTTATTTAACGTCAGCGTATCCGATTCGCCGAGGCAAAGGGTATCCTTTGATTGGTTCAAGGTTACCAGGCCATTAGTTAAAACGGCAATTGTATCACAAAAATGGACGGAGCTGAATGCTGGATTCTGAATTCTGATCCGTATGAGGTAGTTTCCGGCATTCAGAGCTGGAGGAATAACGCACGTCATCGTGGTAGCACCCCCGGTGTAGTTGCCCAATTGGCCGATTGCAGAGGGCGTAGCGAAGGAAAAATTCGCATCTGAAAGTTCGGCAACCACAGTGGTGGGCGCGCCTACACCACCGCCAATAAAGGATATTATAAAAGATTCATTAGGACATAGATTGGTCTTGCTCACAGCTCTTATCTCTACGTGCAGGGGTGTTGCAAAAAATCGCCCGAGTATTCCGCTGTTTATTCCAGAACTGTTTCCATAGAATCCAAAGATTCCAAGATTGGTGTGCATTCCCTGAGAAGTCCCACCAAGGTAGATTGTATTGTTAAATCCAAATACCACAGAAGCAGATTGCTGCTCCAGGGTAGGTCCGCCGTAATAACTG
The DNA here is from genome assembly GCA_937929815.1 of uncultured Flavobacteriales bacterium. GTDB lineage: Bacteria > Bacteroidota > Bacteroidia > Flavobacteriales > Schleiferiaceae > Thermaurantimonas. The sequence continues at coordinate 4,448 of CALFUW010000074.1, forward strand.
GCCCAGGTAAGAGCTCCACCAATGGTAAATCTACCGACAATCAAATCATTGATTCCGCTGATGTTAGTGGCGAAGCTTCCTGGTGTGGCAAGATTCGCATCGAAGGTATGGCCTCCAAAGAATACATTACCCGTCAGATCAGCCGAGAGGCTGAAAATTCTTGTATTAACACCTCCATAGTATGTAGCCCAATTTCGGGTTGTTCCATTGGTATCAAATTGTGCAATAAATCCGTTAGTACCCGCATTTAGGACAGTTTTAAAACTTCCCGGAGTAGCTATGCCACTGATGCTCTCAGTAGTACCCCCTAGATATAGCAAATTATTTCGAATGATAATGCTATTGATTACGTCTGTTGAGGCACCTCCGTAGTAAGACGAATAAATTCTCAGACCTGTAGATGAGAATTTAGCAAAAAAACCGTCTAAATCCCCTGAATGTGTGGTAGAAAATGCTCCCGGCGATGCAATATCTGAGGTAGAGTTAGTCTGTCCTGCAATGTAAAAGTTTGCCGATGCCTCAAATTGAACTGTATTGATCTCATCGGTCTGAGCACCACCGAAATAAGATCCAAACTGGCGTACACCTGAAGCGTCAAAGGCAGCAAAGAAACCATCAGGAGCTGTAATGTTTGAGATGGTGGGCTTAAAACTTCCAGCTGTGGCGATGTTGTTACCAGAAAAAGTGTTTCCTGCCAGGATAATTTGCGTACCTGTATAGTTGACAGCCACAACCACAGAGTTTTCCGCATTATTTCCACCGTAATATGTACCCCACAATCTCAGGCCATTTTCGTCAAATTTTATCAGGAAGCCATCTGTTCCTCCGCCCAAAGAGGGCTGATGTGAGCCCGCCGTTGCAATACCAGCCGGAGAATTTGTGGTCCCGGCAAGATAGATATGATTAGTGGGATCCGTGGCCAAAGCAAAGGCATTGTCATTGAATAAGCCTCCGTAATAGGTAGCCCATAGCCGCCTTCCGCACCGGTCAAATTTTACAAGGTATGCATCCGAAAATCCCCCTCCGTAAGTCGTCTGATGCGAGCCGGGCGATGCGATATCTATAGCAGATGAGGTTCTTCCCGCTGCTATTACATTTCGAGCGGAATCAATGCTTACAGCGTTAATAAAATCATTGAATGGACCTCTGTAGTATGTACTCCAAATCACCTGAGGATCAATTCTCAAGGGTTGATTGGCACGCGTAAGAAGATCCTTGCTCCGACCAAATGACAAAGAGACAATATTACCGGTATTTTTAAATTGACAAGGGACTATATCGCCATTTGGCATCACTATATAGGGAGTCTCATCCGTGATGGCAATATGGGAAGATTTAGCACGGTAAATTCCGTCCTGATCTACGGAAACTTGAAGGTCGCTGCTGAATTCCATCTGAATCACTGAAAGATCAGCCCCGGGTTGCACATTAAATTCATACCTCAATCCAGCTTCACCTGCAAACATTTCGAGATCGATGCTGGGATACAAGCCACATACTCTTAATTTTTCTACGGAAAACACAGGACGACCATCGTCGTGTACAGTGTAATGTCTTTCATAGTATAGTCCAGCGCCTTCATCTTCGAGCATTGCTGAGGGGTTCGCGTTGCGAAAAGTCATCTGAGAAATGCCGCGTCGATGCTGAAGCGTATCGCTGAGATAATACCAAGTCCACTGCCGTGCGGTTATGGCCAAGACTGCCCCGTTTCCACGTACATAGTACGTGCGTTCGGATTGCTTTTGTCCGTTGGAAAACTGGCCTTCATCCTTAAGTATGTAATATTGGTGAAGAGCAATATTCTCTTGTGAGAAAATAAGTTCCGCATTGAAAAGGAGGAGGCACACCAGAAGAGGTGCTGTATGAATAAAATCAGAAACAGCTCTGATTTTCATGACCATAGATACGTAATGAATTTTAATAATGTAAAGTTATCAACTTCGGTATTTTTTTTATATGACTTCCGGGTTATACTTCTGTAAAACGCATTTATTTCAACCATTTGTGTTTTATCTGTACAATAATCCGTTTTAATAGTCGAGCCGTAAACCATTTTAAATCAGAACGACGGCTGATTCAGAGCATCCAACCAGTCGCTTTTTTGATGGATTGAAAAGGTTTTTTGATTGCCGGTAGTCAGATTTTTTAAAGTGAAATTATTGGTTTTTCGCTCTTCTTCGCCCACAATTGCGACCAAAGGAATGCCCGTTTTATTAGCATAGTCGAGTGATTTTTTCAGTTTCACAGGCGCGGGATAGAATTCTGTCCGTATTCCTGTACTACGGAATTTAGCCGTTATTTCTGCTGCATAGGGCATATCCTCTTCTTCTAATCCGGTTACCATCACGGTTGCCTTTGTAGATTGAGTGTTTGGGATGCAGCCGAGTGCTTCGACAGCAAGGACGATTCTGTCCAGGCCAAAAGATATACCCACTCCGGGAATTCCCTCCACTCCAAACACACCAGTCAGATTATCATACCGACCACCACCGCCTAATGAACCGACTTCTACCCCGCTGGCCACTACCTCAAATATGCATCCTGTGTAATAATCAAGACCTCTGGCCAGAGTAGGATCAAAGAGCAGAGGCGCTTGAGGTTTAAGTCTTTTAACGTTTTCAAGTACAAAGATGATTTCCTCAATCCCATCACAATCAGCGCCTAAATGTTTTACAACCTTGCTAATCTCTATTTCCCGGTCAAAAATCCAACTGCTTAAGGCTCCGATTCCGCCGGCATCAAATCCGGCCTTGAGCCATTCATTACATACTGCCTGCCTTCCAATTTTATCTAATTTATCCAAAATGGTCACAAACGTGGATACCCGATCATTAGCATTGGCTTTTTGTGCTATGGAGTGGAGAAGCTTCCTGCTGTTGATTCTAATTTTCACCGGAATGTTAAGCCTCTGAAAAACTTCACTATAGATCATTACCAATTCAACTTCCTGCCAAAGACTTGTACTACCTACTACATCGGCATCGCATTGATAAAATTCCCGGTATCTGCCCTTTTGCGGACGGTCTGCTCTCCAAACAGGTTGAATCTGGTAGCGCTTAAACGGAAGAACCAGCGAATGACGATTCATGGACACAAACCTCGAAAACGGAACCGTAAGATCGTATCGCAGGGCTTTTTCACACAGCAGGCCTGCCAATGTAGCACTGTCAGAAGTAGTCCATTGGTAGTCAGATACATCTTTTTTGAAATCCCCTGAATTTAATATTTTGAAGATTAACCGGTCGCCCTCATCCCCATACTTTCCTGTCAGGGTTTCAAGTCGCTCCATTGCGGGCGTTTCAAGGGGCTGAAATGCATATCTTTCAAATACTTCGCGTATGATACCGATCACATGGTTGCGTAAATACATGACCTCGGGACCAAAGTCTCGTGTGCCTTGAACCAAGGCGGGCTTGATCTTGCTCATTCTGAAATTCGTTCTGCCGTATAACCTTTTTTCTGCAATATATCTATTACTAACTCTTCTTTATTATCCTTAACGATCAATATTTTGGGGTTTGTATTTAAATCAACTTTCCAACCTTCGACCCCAAAGGTGCTTGTCAGTTCTTCCGCCACCTGATCGACACAACCCTGACATTTCAAAGACGTTTTAAAACGTATTTCCATTGGTCAAATACTTTTCAAAGGTGCTAAAGTAGTACAATCAAAAGCGTACTTAGTGAAAGTAAATCAAAAAATAAGCTTGAGCGAAACGCCGATCAGCAGGGGAAAAAAGAGTGTTGAATGCAGGATCGAACCAGATGTCCCATCCTTCTTCTATCCAAAAGTTGACCTTAATCGCTAAGTTTGCAGAAAAAAAATGATTCTGGTTGCTCCCTCCTTGCTGTCAGCAGATTTTACCCGACTCGCCGAAGTATCCGATATGCTCAATCATTCGGATGCCGATTGGTTTCATTTGGATGTGATGGATGGGGTATTTGTCCCTAATCTGACTTTCGGAATGCATGTAATATCTCAGCTAAGAGCGTTGTCACAAAAGGTTTTTGATGTCCATCTGATGATTGTTCAGCCGGAGCGCTACATTGATGACTTCAGAGCTGCAGGTGCGGACATTTTAACCATACACTATGAGGCGTCTACGCACTTGCATCGTTCACTTTCAGCCATTCGCCAATCAGGCATGAAAGCAGGTGTTGCACTTAATCCTCACACATCTGTACATCTGATTGAAGAAGTGCTCGACATGATAGATGTCGTATGTTTAATGAGTGTAAATCCTGGATTTGGAGGCCAAAAATTTATCGAAAATACATATGTTAAAGTCATGAAGTTACATGAAATGCGCAGCAATTCGGGAGAGAATTTTTTGATTGAAGTAGATGGGGGAGTAAATATGTTGAATGCTGCAAAACTCATTGATGCCGGAGCTGATGTGCTGGTAGCCGGCAATTTTGTATTCTCTTCGGACAATCCTATCGAAACAATACACAAGCTCAAAACCTGCAAATGAATTTTGGAAATCCTTTATTTTTGTGGAGTTTACTACTGATTTCAATACCCATAATACTTCATTTATTCCAGTTCAGGAAGTATAAAAAAATAGTTTTTACCCAGACTTTTTTCTTCGAACAAACACAGTCTCAAGAGAAGCGAATCAAAAATCTTAAACATATTCTGATCCTCTCTGCTCGGATCCTGACTCTTATCTGCCTTATCGCAGCATTTAGCCTGCCCTTTTTAAGTGCGCGCAGTGAATCGTCTTCCACGTATCAGGAGAATAAAAACATCGTGCTTTACATCGACAATCATCTGGGGTTTTTCTTTACGGATGAAACAGGTGAAAACAGATGGTCAAGGCTTACGTCTGATGCGATTAAGCTGATGGATCAATTAGGGAATTTTAAGAGAATTTCTATTCTGACAAATACCTCCGAATCAGAATATTTTTACAGAAAAGAAGATGCAGTAAGATATATTCAGTCTGTAAAGCCTCAACTGATCATTCCTGACTGGAATGACATTTCTTTAAAAATTATAAAACATACTAAAAATGAAAGCGAAAGACCGTTAATTTTCATTTTAAGTGATTTTATTAAGAGAAATGATAATATTCAGACCATCGAAGTACCATTTATACCTTTTTTGGCCAAACCTTTTAGCTTAAAAAATACTCCGATAATCGATTCTGTCTGGAGAGAACCAGGTAGTGACGAATATCAGGCTTCTGTGTTACATCATGATTTGAATTCCACATTTGTTCTGGGAAGTCAAAAGCGTATATTGTTCTCACTTCGCTCCGAGGATTTTGAGAAGAGAATACTAAGATTCAGGCTTCCTCCATCCATAGAAGAATCACATCTCTACCTCGAGCCTGAAAGCAATAACAATCCATTATTAAAGTTTTACTTTTCTGCTGAAAAGAGTGGACGTCAAAAGCTGCTGGTACTCACAGAATCAGAGAATGTAAGTGATGTATTAAAACAAAAGTTTTCAAAAATGCAAACAGCTGATGTGGACTACGCAGATGTTCGCAAATTCAATCCGCAGGACATACAAAATTATTCGTCTGTAATCCTTCTCAATTTAAGAGAGATATCTGATAAAATAGGAGTACGTTTACACTCCGTGCTCCAACAGAATGGCAGGGTATTGATTTTCCCTCCTAAAGATGCAGATTTATTCTCGTATAACAGATTTTTACAGCGGTATGATTCAAAATTTGGTCCAGCAGAAACAGGATTGATCCATGCCGATAAAATTGAATACAGAGACATGCTGTTTGAAGGTGCATTTAAAAATGAAATCGACTTTCCTGATTTGCCTTATTTCAGTCAAATATATCCGCTGGAAAGCCGAACGTACCAAAAGATTCTGTATACACTCTCCGATAAGGTCATACTGGCAAAAGTGCAAACCCAATCAGCTGGGTATTTATATGTATTTTTATCCCCTATAGATCCTCAACATTCAAATCTTGTATTCCACACGATTTTTAGTCCTTTGATGTATAATTTTATCAATAATACACAAACAAACCAGAAACTTTACCATTGGGCAGGAAGTGAATATGTATTTATCTTTTCACCGGATCCAATAATGAAGGATGAACAGATCAAAATCACTACGCCATCAGGAGAAGAACTGATCCCCTATCAGATACAAAAGGGTCGGGATATTTTAGTATACTTTGGAAAAGAGTTGAATCAAAATGGTTTGTACACGTTTACATATTCTGGTAATATAGTAGGGCAGTCTGCTTTTAACGCCGATGTTCGACATCTACTCCATTCGACATACACTTCAGATGAATTGTCGGAGATGTTGTCATTGGACAGACTGTCCATACTTTCTGAAGGGGATTTACAAAATCATTCGACATTTCTTAGTTTAAGAGGGGCTGAATTGTGGTATTCATTGATCTTAATGGCAGTTATTTTTTACATAGCTGAACTTTTACTCATACGCTTTATCTGATGAGGCAGATCTCAAATATTCTTTTCAGACGGGTTGCCAACAACGTGCCCGGCCATGCGTTTTTTGGTGCGGAGTGTGACCTGTATGTACATGATTCAGGTTTTGATATACGACCTTCATCTACAGCACAGGACGACGATGAACACTACATAGACGGACGTCATCTGACTTTGATACCAGGCCTGATCGAACTCCATGCGGAGGCCAACCAGCCGGGCCGCGAAGACCGTGAAACGCTTGCAGAGTTGGCTCAACTAGCTGCAATGGGTGGCTACACCCACGTGCTTACCATGCCTTTGACTATACCAGTCACTGATCAATGCCAAGGTATTGAATATCAATTAAAAATAGCTCAAAACGAACTCGTACAACTATTGCCTGCCGGTGCTGTGACCAAAAAATCAGATGGTCTCGAACTTGCAGAGATGTATGATATGAAGGGTGCGGGGGCAATTGCATTTTCGGATTACAAACGCAGAATAAAAAACACCAAGCTCCTTCTGCTTGCCATGCAATATGCCAAACAGTTGGAAGTGCCCCTGATGCTCACACCGGGAGATTCGTATTTACTTCGCTATGGCATGGTACACGAGGGGATTTTTTCTACCCGATTAGGTCTGAAGGGCATTCCATCCATCTCTGAGTCCATTGGTTTGAAAAGGGATCTGGACCTCGTGCGATATACAGGCTGTCGGGTGCATTTTCAGTCGATATCGACGATCGAGAGCATAGATCTGATCCGAAAAGCAAAAGATGAGGGGCTGCCAATTACAGCGGATGTGAATTTTTATCATTTGCTTCTTACAGATGCTATGCTGGAAAATTTTGACAGCCATTACAAAACGGATCCGCCACTTCGGGATGAGGTCACTCGGGATGCCCTCATTGAAGCTGTAAAGGATGGAACTATCGATGCTATTTCTGCAGACCATCAACCGCGTACCTATGAGGAAAAGATATGTGAATTTGATAAGGCTGAATATGGCATGCTTACTCTTCCGTTTGTATTCGGTGCTTTGATAGAATCCGGTATTTTTTCTTTAGACCTATTATTGGAAAAGATGTATTTGAATCCTGCTAAAATACTCGGACTACCTGCTGAAAACATGAACAACTACTCCCTCATTGACCTGGATAAAACGCATGTGATCAAAAAGGATGATTTTAAAGACTTTAGGTCGCTTAATTCACCCTTTTTTGATAAAAAATTAAAAGGTAGGGTTTATTACATTATAAGTAAAAACAGATGTCAAAATATTTCATTTTAGCATATTTTTCTTATTTCTTTATATTCACTTCTTCAGCTCAGGAAAAATCAGTTTGTCACCATTCGGATGTCAGGTGGGCACCTCGCGAGCGCTATATAGACATGCATCATCTGAAACTCGAAATTTATCCAGATCCCTTCAAAGGATTAGTTAAGGGTAAGGCAACACTTGAGTTCAGTCTACTTTACAGGCCTGTGGACAGCATATGGCTGGATGCAATTCGATTTGAAGTATCAGCCGTACAGCTCAATGGCCATGCAGCGAATTTCAAAAATCTAGACAGCGGGCTTGTCATTTTTCCGGAAAAATTATCGGCAGATCAAGTTCACATCCTCGAAATAACGTATTCAGCATTTCCCTCCAGGGGGATGTACTTCACCGGATGGGACGACCCGACAGGCCGGTCCAGAAAGCAAATCTGGACGCAAGGCCAAGGGATAGACCACCGGCATTGGATACCCTACTACGACGAGCAGCATGACAAATTAAGTACGGAAGTGATCATTCACTTCGACCGGAATTTCAAAGCCATATCCAACGGGCGTCTTGTCGCTGTGGATACCCTGCGCGATATGATTAGATGGCATTATTTGCAGGATCAACCCCATCCCGGGTACCTGATCATGATAGCTATCGGTGACTACATCCCGGTACAATCGTCTTTGCATTTGAACGGACGGGTCATGGAATTTGAGGAGTACATATATCCCGAAATTGCCTCTGCCGGTGAATCTACTTATCGCCACAGCAGGTTCTTTTTACAAAAGTTTGAAGAATTGCTGAATATCCCATATCCCTGGCCTGGTCCTTACAGGCAGGTTCCTGTGGTCGATTTTATTTACGGGGCTATGGAAAATACCGGGGCGGTGATTTTTGGGGAGGTGTTTTTATGCGATACCAATACGGAAATCTTCCGAAATTACCACTTTGTGAATGCCCATGAAATGGCGCATCAATTGTTTGGAAATCTCGTTACCGCATGGAGTGCACGACATCACTGGCTTCACGAAAGTTTTGCGACCTACTTTGATCTTTTGTCCAATCAATGGATTGAGGGAAATTTTGAATTTTCATCTAAAGTTCGGCAAGCCATTGCAAGGGTCGTATTTCAGGAGTCACAAAACAATCTTCCGCTTGCGCATTCAGAGGCAGGGACGGCCCGCCATTATCAAAAGGGAGGGGTAGTCCTTCACATGCTTCGCCAATGGGTGGGCGATGAGGCTTTTTATCGAGCATTGAGAGTATTTCTCGAGAGATATCAGTTTAGAAATGTACACTCCGAAGATCTGCTCTACTGCTTTCATGAGGTCACAGGACGAAATTTACAGTGGTTCTGGGATCAGTGGATTTATGGCTCGGGTATGCCTAGAATGAAGTGCACCTGGAGTGAGATTTCTGAAAGGAATTCAAAAAAACTAATGGTAATTTTTGATCAGGAAAATATTTATGCTCCTGAGCCTTCAAAAGTCTTTCGCCTGAAATTTGACATAGAGATCAAAACAACACGTAACACCATTATCATCCCTGTAGAAATTCATTCAAAATCAGACACATTCTTTATTCCCATCGATGCGAGTGAGCATGTTTTGATGGTAAATCCTGATCCCGGTAAATTACAACTCATAGATTGGATAAAGATCCATGATCCAAACAGAAACATTTCCAGATATGCATCGCTTTCTTTTGATCGCTTATTTACCTATCGTCTGAGCCAAAGTAAATTTTCGGAATCAGATATTGAATTTGTACAAAATGAAAGTGATATTTCTGCACTTTCACATTGGGTGGATACATTTGGACGTAATGTGACAAAACAGAATATCTGGAATTTTTTTAGTTTAAATCAAGATGCGCGGGTACAATTTTCGATCATACGAAATACGGATATCCATTTCTGGAAAAACAGATCAGATAATGAATTAATAAAATTCGCCGAATCAAATAATCCAATGGTGAGAGCAGCAGCCTACATTAGGCTAATAAATGCTTTTCCGGAAAAACTTTCAGAGTATAAAAGAAAGTTTTCAGTCTACGAATCATTTACTACCCAGAATGAGCGCCTTCACGTGGCAATAGCCGAAGCAGATCTTTTGAAAACCAACGAGTCTCTTCTGGGAGTAGCCCACTTTGCAGGTACACAGTACATGGCATCTGTGCGAACACAAGCCCTTGACTATTTAAATCGCGCCAATTTTAAGGATGAATTGTTGATCAAAATTTGTATTCACGCACTGGGGCATTATGACAGATCATTACCTGCAAAGGCTGCTTCCTATTTGAAAGCGATCGAAGACAAAAAACTTAAAAAGCTAATAGAATCCGAACTAAAAAAGTACCGGAAAATATGGCCTGACTGGAAATATGACAGGGCAATGAAACTTCTTGCGAAAGAGTAATTTACAGAGGCTATTTATATATTTTCAGGTATAAAAATATCAGAACATAAATTACCCGTAACCCGAAAAGATCAATATACTCACTTGAGCATTTTTATTGCTTTTTTTAAAGCCTGAATAAACCGGTCGATCTCCTCCTTTGTGTTGTAAAATGCAAAAGAGGCACGTACTGTACCGGGGATCTGAAAAAAATCCATAATAGGCTGGGCGCAGTGGTGACCTGTGCGAACGGCAATACCGTACTGATCAAGGAGGGTTCCGATATCATAGGGATGACATCCATCCGCATTAAAACTGATAAGGGAGGCCTTTTCCGGCGCCTGTCCGTATATGGTAATCACTTCCAAATCCATTAGCGAGGCGGTAGCGTATTCCAGGAGTTCCTTTTCGTAAGCGGCAATGTTATCAAGGCCGATTCCCTGTAAATAGCGGATTGCTTCACCGAATCCGATAGCTCCCGCGATGTTTGGGGTGCCCGCTTCAAACTTAAACGGAAGATCAGCCCATGTACTGTGCTGGTAAGATACTGTCCTGATCATCTCTCCACCTCCCATAAACGGGGGCATGGCATTCAATAGATCTTCGCGTCCATAGAGCGCACCTATACCGGTTGGACCACAGGATTTGTGTCCTGAAATTGCATAAAAGTCCGCTCCCAGAGCCCGGACATCTACCTGCATGTGCGGAACACTCTGAGCACCGTCGACCAATACGACCGCACCGGCGGCATGAGCCATTTGAATCATTTTTTTTACTGGATTGACCGTACCCAAGGCATTGGATATGTGATTGACTGCTACTAAGGCTGTTGGATGTGCGTGAAGCAGGATTTCATAGACATCCAGATCGAGTACCCCTGCTGTGTCCATCGGTATGACATTTAGTATCAATCCGTACCTCTCGGCTGCCAATTGCCAGGGTACAATGTTCGAATGGTGTTCAAGGGCGGATATGATGATCTGGCTGCCTTTGGGCACAATGCTCAGATATGAAAAGGCTACGAGATTTATGGCCTCAGTGACCCCGCGCACAAAGATGATTTCGTGGGAATGAGCAGCATTGATGTGATGAGCTATGGTCTGCCGGGCGCTCTCCATTGCATCGGTGGCTAACTGACTAAGAGTGTGGACTCCCCGATGCACATTGCTGTTGTATAAAGAATAATATTCTGAAATGCAGTTAATTACTTGTATGGGCTTTTGACTGGTGGCTGCATTGTCAAAATAGACCAGAGGTTTTCCATGTGCAGTGACTGACAGTATTGGAAAGTCTTTTCTGATATGATCGACAGAGAAGGTTATGGTATTCATTTTATATTTTAGGTCTAAACAAAGTTACTGTTTAGAATGATTATAAAGACTAAAAAATATTTACCGGATGGCTTGGTATAGCATTGCTCAATATTCTGATAAAAAAAAGCCCCGGCAGCAAGGCCAGGGCTTTAGATAGCAATTTTCAATCCTTTGAACTGGATTATTTTCTGATGTCCATTTCCTCCAGTAAGTGACCTGCATTGGCAAACTTATCAATGATAAACAGTACGTAGCGGATATCTACATTAATGGTTCTTTGAAGTTTATCATCAAATATGACGTCACCCGCCATAGCTTCAATATTTCCGTCAAAGGCACACCCGATGAGTTCTCCCTTTCCATTGAGTACCGGAGAGCCGGAATTACCGCCTGTAATATCGTTATCGGTCAAAAAGTTGACAGGCATATAACCAGCACGGTCGGCATATGCCCCAAAGTCGCGGGCGTTATATAGATCGATCAGGCGTTGAGGAAGGTCAAATTCTTCATCCCCGGGCTTATACTTAGCTACCTTCCCGCGTAGAGTTGTGTAGAAATTGAGTGAGGCATCGTTGCGCGGGTCTTTTGGCAGAGCTCGCACAGTGCCATATGTAAGACGTAGTGTGCTGTTTGCATCGGGATAGTAGGCGCGTTTTGGATTGGCTTTGCGGGTTCCGTCTACCAGCAGCCGGAATGCTCTGCTGAATTTAGCATCGAGTGCCTGTTGTTCAGGTGTATCTTCACGATATTTCTCAAATAGCGCATTTGATATTTTATAGATTGGATCTGCCTCAATGATATCGATATCCCCAAGTTGAACAGCGGCTTTCAGCCGTTCGGCAGAAGAGAATATACTAACTTTCATGGCTTGGGCGATAAATTCACTGAAATTTCCATTTGTGCGTCGGCGCAACTCTTCAATATAGGGCGCAATGGGATATGGATCTGACTTACTGCTGTATAAGGATAGCTGAGCTGCAAGCACTTCTTCTTCCAAAGGCATGTACATGCTTTCATACTGCTCATCTATAGTTGAGAATATGCGTTCCTGAATCATTTTTCGTCGGTCGCCGTCGGTTTTAAGCATGGCGTCTACCGAATTTTTAATCCGTACCGGCAAAATGGAGAGAGACGCGGTGCGAAGCGTGGTAAGCAGATAGTTGTCATGACGGGCTTTGAAGTTGGTAGCTTCGTAATATGCTTGAATGTCTGAAAGTACGGTGCCGTAGAGTTCTCTGTTTTCTGCACGATTGGCCCATCGTTGGAAATCCCTCTCTTGCCTCTGACGTGTGGCTACGGTCCGGTGCTTGGTAAGCGCATCAATCATGCCTTGACGGTTTTTCCAATAATTAGCTACCTGCGAGTATTTTGTTGCATACATCAGACGTATTGAATTGTCTTTGTCCATATATTTTTTCATCACATCCATGCCTAGCTTTGAGCCTTCTACCCAGGCAGGATATGCATAGGATATATTTTGTTGCACTCCGGCTGAAGGAAGCCATCGATTGGTACGACCGGGATATCCTAATATCATCGCAAAATCACCTTCTTTGATACCGGCCAGTGAAATAGGAAAGAAGTGTTTAGGTTTGAATGGTACATTAGCTGTGCTGTAAGCTACAGGCTGGTTGTCGGGACCGGCGTAAACCCTGAAAAGAGAAAAATCGCCGGTATGTCTGGGCCATTCCCAGTTGTCCGTATCACCTCCAAACTTACCGATACTTTCTGGAGGAGTACCTACTAGCCGAACATCCGAAAAATCCTGATATACAAAATAATAGAATTCATTACCTTCATAGAAGGACCGGACTGAAACAACATACTTGCCGCCTTCGCTGTTTTCCCGCTCAATTTTTCCGCTTTCTTCACGGATGATCCGATTTCGCTCTTCTTCACTCATGGAATTGTCCACTTTGCTCAGAATTCTTTCGGTCACATCGTCCATTCGGATGAAGAACCGCACAAAAAGCGATTTTGGCTTTAGTTCCTGGTCGCGAGTTTTAGCCCAAAAACCATCTCTGAGATAGTTGTTTTCGGGAGTAGAGAGCTCTGCTATAGCGCCGTATCCGCAGTGATGATTTGTAAGTAAAAGTCCGTCTTTTGAAATCAGTTCGGCAGTACATCCACCATTGAACTGTACAACTGCATCCTTCAGGCTTGTATTGTTGATCGAGTAGATCTCCTCAGCTGTAAGTTGCAGTCCGAGACGTTGCATGTCTCTGTAATTGAGGCGGGCAATGTGCATCAGAAACCACATGCCCTCATTGGCCCACACTGCCGACGGCAATACCATCAAAACGGCCAGGGCTGTTAGAATCAGATTTTTTCTCATTATATGCTGTAGATTGATTAAGATTGGGCGAAAATAGTATATCCACCCTTTAAATTCATTTTTTAAAACGCTTCACACATTGAGTTTCACTTTTCCTGGAAGTGCGCGTATATATATCTTTTAACCTCAATGTCCACCCGAAACACGGTAGGTGATTTTAAACCCTCTTTGGTCGCGCAGACGAAGACTTATCTATACTTTTGCAAATCTTTTAAAAATAGCAGGAAAAATGTTTGAAAATCTAACCGATAAATTAGAAAAAGCATTTCATATACTTAAAGGCCATGGAAAAATTACCGAGGTCAACGTAGCTGATACACTTAAAGAAGTACGCAGAGCACTTTTAGACGCTGACGTCAATTTTAAAATAGCCAAAGAATTTACGAATACTGTTAAAGAAAAAGCCATAGGGCAAAAGGTTCTTACATCGCTTCAGCCCGGCCAACTACTCATAAAAATAGTTCGGGATGAGATGGCTATGCTTATGGGGGGGCAGGCCTCTGATATTAATCTACAGGGTTCGCCGGCTGTAATTTTGATCGCAGGGCTTCAAGGGTCAGGTAAAACGACCTTTTCAGCCAAATTGGCTAATTATATAAAACGAAAAAAAGGACGCAATCCCATGCTGATAGCAGCAGATGTGTACCGGCCTGCTGCCATTGATCAGTTAAAAGTGCTAGGTCAACAGATTAATGTACCTGTTTTTTCCATTCCTGATAACCGCAATCCGGTAGACATTGCCCTGAAAGGCATCGAAGAGGGAAAAAAATTAGGACACAATGTCGTCATTATAGATACTGCCGGTCGATTGTCTATCGATGAGCAGATGATGAAAGAGATTGAGCAGATTCACAAAAATGTGAAGCCCTCGGAGACCCTCTTTGTAGTCGACTCCATGACAGGTCAGGATGCCGTCAATACCGCTAAAGCGTTTAATGAAGTATTGGATTACGATGGAGTGGTGCTTACCAAACTGGATGGAGATACTAGGGGAGGAGCCGCTTTATCTATTCGCTCAACAGTCAATAAGCCCATCAAATTTGTGGGGCTGGGCGAAAAGGTCGATGCGCTCGATGTGTTTCATCCCGACCGCATGGCTGACCGAATCCTAGGTATGGGCGATGTAGTGTCATTGGTCGAACGCGCTCAAGAGCAATACAATGAAGAGGAGGCACGGAAGCTAACCAAAAAAATTGCTACCAATAAGTTTGACTTTGAGGACTTTTTTACACAAATTCAACAAATCAAGAAAATGGGTAATGTTAAAGACCTCATGGGAATGATTCCCGGTTTCAGCAAGGTAATGAAAGATATCGATATAGATGACAATGCATTCAAGCACGTAGAAGCCATAATACAATCCATGACCCCACAGGAACGGAGAAATCCAGATATTCTCAATGGCTCGCGTAAAAAGCGCATTGCTATGGGCAGCGGGCGTGACATCACAGAAGTCAACAAGCTTATCAAACAATTTGAAGATATGAAAAAAATGATGAAGATGATGCAGTCCGGAGGGGCTCGGGGACTTGCAGGTATGATGCGCGGAATGCGTTAAAAAATATATGATCAAAGATGATTCTACTCGACGGTATCAAAACATCTCAGGAAATTCGGAATGAAATTTCAGAAGAGGTTAAATTCATAATAAAAAATGGGGGAAAACGGCCGCACCTCGCTGCAGTACTCGTAGGGAACAACGGAGCCTCTGTCACCTACGTAAATGCCAAACTAAAGGCTTGTGAAGAGGTAGACTTCAATTCTACTCTTGTTAAACTATCGGATACGATTTCAGAAGCAGAGTTATTAGCAGAAGTTGGTAAACTCAACGACAATCCGGATATTGATGGCTTTATCGTACAGCTTCCTTTACCCGTACAAATCGATGAAAAGAAGATCATACTGGCTATACAACCGGATAAGGATGTGGATGGCTTTCATCCTGAAAATGTTGGCCGTATGGCACTTGGGATGCCTGGCTTTGTGCCGGCAACACCTGCAGGTATCATTGAACTTTTGGATCGCTACAACATAGAGACCGGAGGAAAACACTGTGTAGTACTAGGCCGAAGCCACATTGTAGGACAGCCAATATCCATGCTGATGTCGCGCAACACTTATCCTGGCAATAGCACGGTCACTCTTTGTCACAGCCATACGCGCAATTTATCCGATATCATTCGTTCGGCCGATATCCTTATTGCTGCCGTTGGAAGACCGGGTTTCGTGACTGGTGATATGGTGAAAGAAGGCGTCGTGGTAGTAGATGTGGGTATCACCCGGATTGTAGATAAAACTAAAAAGTCTGGATACCGCATTGTAGGTGATGTTGATTTTAACACTGTATGTCAAAAAGCCGCTTTCATTACACCGGTGCCCGGTGGCGTTGGTCCGATGACCATTGTTTCTTTGCTGAAAAATACCCTTAAGGCAGCAAGGGGAAAACAGAATACAAACAGCTATCAACCGCAGAACGAAGCATTAAAGCAATAATTAAGAAAAAAACTGTTTTTTTGCTGCACCAAATTTTTGAAAAATGACATTACCAGCCTTCAGGCCGTCAAGAGTGGTTATTTCCAGTGTAAAACCAGTAATCGATTGCGGTGCGCATTTTATAAAAAGAGTAGTCGGAGAGAATGTAGATGTCTATGCAGCCATATTTGCGGATGGTCATGATGAGATCGCAGCAGAAGTCCTCTATCGCCATCAATCGGAGCACTGGTCATACACTCGATTGCATCCTTCTGTGAATGACGATTGGTATGGTTCATTTATTGTTGAAAAACAACAATTTTACGAATTTAAGATACGTGCGTGGGTGGACTATGCCCTTAACTGGCAGTCGGGATTGATCAAAAAAGTACGCGACGGTCAATATGTCAAAGTAGAACTACATGACGGGCTGCCTCTGCTGAAGGAGGCTCTGAGCCTTGTGCCTGAGATATCCGATAAAAAGTCGTATGATTTTTTAAATACCTGTATTGAAATCATTCGCGCAGATGAATATATCAATGCAGTCGAATATATCACAGGTAAAGAATTGACTTCCATCTTAAAAAAGTATCCAACGCGGAAAAATGCCGTGGAAAGCGAAGTATATCGCATCTGGGTAGACAGACCAAAAGCAGCTTTTAGTGCATGGTATGAATTTTTTCCAAGATCAGCATCCCCTGAAAAAGGCAGGCATGGTACTTTCAAAGATTGTGAAGCTCTCTTGCCCAGAATAGCTGATTTGGGATTTGATGTTTTGTATTTTCCGCCGATTCATCCCATTGGCGAAACTAACAGAAAGGGGAAAAACAATTCCGTGACATCAAAACCCGGAGAGCCCGGATCTCCCTGGGCTATCGGTTCGCGATTTGGCGGGCACGATGCCATTCACCCGGAATTAGGTACCCTGGAAGACTATAAAAATCTGATTTCGAAAGCAAAGGAATATGACATTGAAATCGCTATGGATTTGGCATTTCAATGTGCTCCCGACCATCCATATGTTTCCGAACATCCCGATTGGTTTGTGATAAAGTCTGACGGCACTATTCAATATGCCGAAAATCCCCCTAAAAAATATCAGGATATCTATCCCTTTAACTTTGAATGCGACGATTGGCAGGGACTGTGGAATGAGCTTCTCCGGGTAGTATACTACTGGGTTGATCAGGGTGTAACCATCTTTCGGGTGGACAATCCACACACCAAGCCTTTCAAATTTTGGCAATGGCTTATCTCAGAAATTCACAAAAAAAATCCCGACATCATCTTTCTGAGCGAAGCATTTACCCGTCCTAAAATCATGCATGAGCTCGCTAAACTTGGATTTACGCAATCATATACCTACTTCTGCTGGCGCAACTCAAAAAATGAGCTTACAGAATACCTTACAGAACTGACCACTACTGAGCAACGAGATTTCTTTAGACCCAACTTCTGGCCCAACACTCCGGATATAAATCCTTGGAGTCTCCAGAGTGGCAATGAAAGTCTGATGATGGTCAGACTCTTTCTGGCAGCCACCCTCTCTTCAAACTACGGACTTTATGGCCCTGTCTATGAGTTTGGAATTCACGAAGCCTACCCGGGTAAAGAAGAATACCTGAACAGCGAAAAATATGAAATATATCACTGGGACTGGTCTCGAGAGACCAGGCTCACTGTATTGATACGCTTATTGAATCAGATTCGCAGGTCGTATCAACCTTTTCACACAACTTAC
>CALFUW010000075.1 GCA_937929815.1 uncultured Flavobacteriales bacterium
GTGACGATCGTATTCGCTGGTATCAATATCGTACCCAATCGTTCTGACTGCTTCACGCAACTGTTCGGCGCTGGTGGTGTTTTCATCAAACTCCACCACCGCACAGCCACTTGCATACGAGACAGTGGCTGAGCGCACTCCGGGCTGGTTTTGAAGTTGTTTTTCTACGGTCGCTGCACATGCTGCACAGGACATATCGTGCACCGGAAAGGTGTTTTTAACAGTCTTCATTGGTAGGGAGAGATTCGTTAATAGCTTTTCTTATAGAATGATTTTCCGGTTGGAAGTTTCATTGATTTTTTGGTATTTAAAATTCAGGCAGTACCTGATCTCAGGTGCACACCATCAAAAATACCTCATCCAGACTACCCCATCTGTGTTCTGAGGTACAATTTAAAGCTTTGAATTTGCTTAAGACGTGGTAAACTCTGACAAAGCGATAGCAGCTGATGAAAAACCCTGGTTTTGTTCTCTTATATTTTCCGATAGATTGTATTGAGAAGATGGACTACATGCGATAGCTAAACCATCGAATGATCTCAGATAAGGAAAATTTTTTGCCATACATCAAGATACCAACACGGTAAATTCGACCTGCAACCCATGCAGCCAATAAAAAAAAGAGAATCAGGAACAGCATGGAGAGTGCGGTTTCCCACCATGGAATGCCAAATGGAATCCTCGCCATCATAATGACAGGTGAGGTCAGAGGTATGTAGGAGAGGGCAGCAGCCAACGTGCTTTCCGGATTGTCGATGATGGAGGACATGGCCAGGATGGAAATAATCAGGGGTATGCTGATGGGAAGGACAAGCTGCTGAGAGTCCGTTTCGTTATCCACAGCAGAACCCACAATGGCAAAAAGTGCTCCATAAGCCAGATATCCAAAGAGAAAGTAAAAGACAAAGAGAGAGAGTACAAGAGGAAAATTGATCGTCTGTATAGCATTAATGATTTCGAGAGAGCGATCTATATCCATGGGTATAGCGCTGCCTTCTATTTTTAATTGCTCCTGTTGTGCAGCAAGTACGCGGGCAGCTTCAAACTTTTCACGGAATAAAACCTGCGATGCAAGGGTATAAACAGCCGCGCTGAGCACGACCCAAATAGCAAACTGCAACAAGCCGGTCAGGGCTATTCCCAAAATTTTTCCCATCATCAGCTGAAAAGGTTTTACAGACGTGATGATGATTTCGACGATGCGGTTTGATTTTTCTTCGATGATTCCGCGCATAACCATATTGCCGTACAAAAAGATAAACAGATAGATGAGCAGACTTCCGATAAAGGCAAGTACAAACTTGAGTTCTGTAGCCGATTGCTTTTCGGCCTTATCAGCATCTTCGAGATAAAAGGTTCTAAGCCTGACATTGGTTTCGGATTGTTTTACCAAAGCGGGATCCACGCCAAGGAGTTTGAGTTTTTCTTCCTGGATTTTTGACTTAATGAGAGATTCTGCATAGGATTGCACCTTGAGCGAAATGTCACCCAGGCTGTACATGGCGATGCCAGCAGCCATAAAGTCCGGATCCCATGTTTCACCCGTAGGAATATAGAGGAGAGCATAGAATTGTGGATTTTCTTTCAGGTATTCTTTGGCTTGCTGAAGGTCATATTTTGACGGGTCTATGTAAGTAAAACGGATGTCTGCATTTCCCTGGTGAAAGTCGAGTAAAGTGGCGCGGTCATGCACGAGGATGACGCGTTTTTCCAATTGAATTTCAGAGAGAAAGGCAGGCGCCGTAATGAGAGCACCAAATAGAAAAGGACCTAAAAGTGTAATGATCAGAAATGAGCGCTTTCGCACTCTATGCAGAAATTCGCGACGGATGATAAGCCAGATTTTGTTCATAATGTATAGGTATTTTTAGCTACGTCAATGAAAATATCTTTCATGGCTGGAAGCAGTTCGCGCACCGAAATGATGGAGGCCGGTGATGACGATCTCGTAAGCCACTGCAGCAGGGGATTGATACCTTGAGTATGCCGATCGTGAACGATAATGAGGGTGTGCGTCTGAGTAGTCTGATGGCTGATGAGCGGATAGTCTTCCGGCAGATTCAATGAATTTGGATCAGTGGGCGATAGTACAATCTCCCACTGATGTCGGGCATATTGGCGTTTGATGTAATGAAGAGGTCCATTGAGTACAAGGCGCGACTTGTCGATCATGGCAATATCCTGACAGAGTTCTTCGACGGTATCCATTCTGTGGGTTGAGAAGATGATGGTAGTGCCCTGGCGGTGAAGCTCGAGGAGCTCATCGCGTATGATCCCCTCATTGACCGGGTCAAAGCCGGAAAAGGGCTCATCAAGTATAAGCAGTTCGGGATGATGAAGCACCGTAATGGCAAATTGAACTTTCTGCGCCATTCCTTTTGAGAGTTCTTCGACCTTCTTATCCCACCAGGAGAGCATGTCGAGCCGCCTGAACCAATACCGGAGGGCATTTTTTGCATCATCGCTTTTCAAGCCCTTAAGACCTGCAAGATACAGAGCTTGTTCACCTACTTTCATAGTGCGGTACAGACCCCTCTCTTCAGGAAGGTAGCCGATTCTCTTGTGGTGGGCAGGACGGAGTGATTCACCGTCAAAATACAGCTCGCCTGAATCGGGTTTGATTATTTGATTGATGATACGAATCAAGGTAGTTTTTCCTGCTCCATTAGGACCAAGCAGGCCGAAGATGCTACCCTTTTCTACTTGAATCGATACTTCGGACAATGCCTGATGAATTCCGAATGTTTTGCTTATACGCCGGGTTTCTAGGAGTTTGGTCATTTGCTGCGAGGAAATATATGCAGGATTACTCTAAAAAATCTCTCTGTCGTGATGACGTCTATCGTCTTATGAATATTCAGCGACAAATGTATGTTCCGGTAGTCGTTTGAAAAGTATGGAGATCAAGTGTACGCCTTGGAAATTACGTGATGATGGCAGTATTTCAGAAATTTGTTTGTCTCCATTGTCTCTGAGGACAATCTGCATCTTCTGATTTTTACCATTGAAAAAACAGAATTTCACCACTGATCATAACGGGTGTGGTTAGACTTGAAAGTAATCGTTCATGCCGGGAACTTCCATTAGCAGGGGTTGGCTGTGTATTCACTAAAAGTAATTCGCTGGCCAAGGATACTTGGTAATGAAATAAATAATCACAAAATATATTGTTTTCACTTTAAAAAGAGAACGACTATTGAATCAAAGATATCTGAACTCCGATTGTGAATTAGAACTCAACATACATCCGATCATCGGAGGAGGAGCGCAAAATTAATCAACTTTGCCGGTAATCCAAAGCGTCAGAAAATCACTAAAATTTCTGTTTATTACCCAGGATTTTCTTCCCCCCAACTTATAGTACAAATCAGAAATACGACCCTAGTAAATTATTCGTTTTTCACTGATCATACATACTTGCGGGATCAACCTTTACAAAATAAGATTTCACAATATCCGAATTTGTTTCCAAATAAAATGTAATCCAATTCAGCTCATATAGCGAAAGGAAATATCAAACAGACAAATCTGTATGTTTGCTTCTGGAGAATATGATTTTAAAATCAATTGCCTCGTCTTTCTATTATTAAAAGATCTTATTAATTTCTCCGGTCATATTTCAGACTACCGGACATTCGTGTGTTAGAAAAAAATATACAATACCTCACGATGACTTACCCCTACAGGTGATATTTAGATAATTCTGAAGACTAATCTTAACAAAAGTCTATAATTTGAAATCAGGCATTTCATTCTGACTTACAAAGAATCTAATTGAAATTCCAATGTAAGAAAAGAAGGGGGTTAAACGCTACAATGAATACATAGGTTTGATTGCAAATCATTTTTTTTCGAATTAATTTCAAGTTCCGTCGATGAAAACAGATAATTTTATACCTCCTTAGTTTTTTAATGCGTTTTATATCAAAATGCAAAGGCAGTTTATTTACTCGACTTACAGAAAGGAGAATAATTACTTGTGAATGAAAAAAGCCGTCCTTACAATAAGAACGGCTTTTTCTGGAAAAAAGCTTATATTTAGGCTTTGATTACTTTGTAGCCTAATTTTTCCACTTCTGCAATCTTTTCCTGAGCGATAGCATCGTAGCGGGCTTGGATTTCTTCCTCAATATTTACTTTTAAAGCTTCGAGTTGTTCGAGGTCAAACTTTGAAAGAAATTGAGCTGCAAATACACTTTTAAGTCCACCCCTGTTGCTGAAGTTGGCCTTGAGATAGTTGGCTACAGTTTTAGGAGTTAATTTTTCTGCTTCCATCTTTTATATAAATTATTATTAACAGGACAAAAATAAATAAAAAATTATTTGATTAATAAAAAAAAATTGTTTTAACACTTCATAAGAAATTTCAAATTTGTATTGAAAGTAATTCCTTTTTGTTCTGATTCTTTTTAAATGTTGGCGCTCTAAATTCAATTACTGATGATATAAATTTAATTCATCGAACCTTTTGCAATATGCAGTGAAGTTGCATCAATAGAAGTTTAGATTGGTATTTCAAAAAAAATGGGGTTTCCTGAAAAGACGAGGAAATCCCAAAGTGCAATTGTGTTTTGCCAGCAAAAACGAAAAGTAAATGACAATCCCTACACTTGATAGTGTCAGTAAATAAATAGCAAGTCTGAGTTGTAAATATTGATAATTTTCAGGGAGCGCAGCAAAAAACGTTCGAGAGTAACCGTTATGGCAATTTTAGTTGCCAGATGGTGATTTCAGGGCAAATTTATCCCTTAACTTTACCTAATTTATTGCCGAATTTACCTTAAAAGAATTTCATTTAATCTTACACGTATTAATTCCGAATAAAATGTAAGCCGGACAAAAATTAATAAGGGAAGTAAGGGTGAGCATACCGGCTGCAACAAGCCCGATGACACCCAACGTACCAGATAAAATATTTGTGAAATACAGTACGATAAGTACTGCTGCAAGCGTTAGACGGATACCTTTGTCTGTCTTTCCAATATTTGACTTCATATGCGTGTAAATTTGTTCAAAAATAAATTATTTTCTTTGGTTTTGTCGGTGACTTCAATCATGATTTTTAGTAAAAGTCATGCTCAGCCTGAACTCGGAGAGTGTTTGATTCCTTGCCAGGAAAAGGTGTTTAATCAAATCGAAAAATGGCAAAAAGCATGGCGGGCAAAAAATTATCAGGAGATGAGGCGTTATGCGGATCTGATGCTGAGCTATGATCAGGAGTGTCCTCACGCTCTTTACTTATATGGAGAAACTGCAGTAAGGGGTGGGCGTCTTCGTGAGGCAGAGGCAGCCTGGAGCAAGTTGTTGGAAAAGTGTCCGGATTACAAGTCAGAACTTTTGTTTTATGCAGGTGTGGTCCTGATTGAAAACGGAAAAGTCGCAAAAGGCACAGACTTGCTTCAGAGGTATATTCAGCACCCCGACAGGGAGCCAGCATTTTACAAAGAAGCGCGTATAATTATCAGTCAGGTAGATATTGAAAAGACCCTGCGTAATAAACCGGTTCTTTTTGATCCGAAACCTCTTGAAAAAATCTGTACTCACGCAGATGAATATTTGGCCACTATATCTCCTGACGGAATGTTTTGTTTTTTTACCCGAAGGACCAAGGAGATCGACCGTAGATCCGGTCCGGTGCCAACAGAGCGAATAGTAGAGCGATTTTCATACGCACGGCGATTGGCCGACGGAACATTCGAACGCGGACAGCCCCTGCCGTCGCCATTCAATCAAAAATACAATGAAGGAGGTCCCTCAATCACTGCTGACAACAGAGAGTTGTACTTTACTATTTGTGAACTTCTGCCTACCGGCTATCAGAATTGCGACATTTATTTTTCGGTCTTTTCGGGCGAAACCTGGAGTGAGCCAAAAAGTGTGGGAGACCATATCAACAGACCAGATTCCTGGGAATCCCAGCCTTCCGTGACAGCTAACGGCGATTGGCTGTATTTTGCTTCCAATCGCAAGGGTGGTCAGGGCGGACTGGACATTTACCGATGTTACAGATTGCCTACAGGTGAATGGAGTACTCCTGAAAATCTAGGCCCCATCATAAATACACCAAAGGACGAAAAGTCCCCTTACATTCATTCTGATGGGGTCACCTTATACTTCTCTTCCAACGGACACGGGGGAATCGGAGGTATGGATATTTTCTTTACGCAAATGAATCCTCAATCGCAAGCATGGAGTCTTCCCACAAACATCGGATATCCTATAAATACAGAATCCGATGAAGTCGGACTAATTGTGAGTATCGATGGGGCCAAAGGATACATTTCCTCTGATAAAATAAAAGGGAAAGGCGGATGGGATATTTTTTATTTTGAACTTCCGGCAAATGTTCGCCCGGAGTATACACGTCTGATCACCGGAAGGTTCACAGAGGAAGGAGGTCAGCCTCCCGGAAATGTACAGGTCAGAATTAAAAATGTAGAATCTACTCAGGAATCAACCGCGCGTGTCGATACAGTCTCAGGAGAATTTGCCGTCGCAGTAAAGTCAAAACCGGATGAAGATTTAATCCTCATAGCTGAGAAGGAGGGTATTTCATTCACATCTCGCTATATCGCTGCCGAGGAGCACAGTGCATCTACCGGTGCCATAGTAGATCACAGTTCTATTGAAATTAAAAAACTTAAAAGAGGACAGGAATATCGCCTGAATGATATCAATTTCGAAACTAATTCTTATACGTTAGACAAGCGCGCGATCCGAATATTGGAAGAGTTTTATGAGTTTTTAAAAACCAACAAAACCATTCATATAGAAATACAAGGCCATACCGATAATATCGGCACCAGAGAAGACAATCTGATCCTGTCGGACAGGCGTGCCAAAGTCGTCTATGACTACCTTGTGCAAAAAGGGATCTCTCCCGCACGGATGACACACAAGGGCTATGGGCCGGACAGGCCTGTGGCTACCAATCAAACTGAAGAAGGTCGTTCTCTGAACCGAAGGACAGTCTTCGTAATTAATAATTTATGACAGATACAATTGATTGCAAACTACCTTCGCTATTGTACCTTTTACAGAAAGTATCATATGAAGATATATACAAAATCCGGTGATTCGGGACAAACGTCTCTCCTGGGAGGAAGCAGAGTGGATAAATTTCATTTGCGTATAGAAGCGTATGGAAGTCTCGATGAGCTCAATTCCTGGATAGGACTGATAGCCGATGAGCACATGCATGCCGAAGTGCAGAAAAGCCTTCATAACATCCAAAATCTACTCTTTGTAGCGGGAAGTCATCTGGCTGCTGAAAACGAGCAGGCAAAAAGCTACCTCTCGCCTTGGCCTGAACAGGCTACAGAAGATCTGGAGAATCTGATAGATGAAATGACATCTCATCTTAAACCATTGAAAAATTTCATCTTGCCGGGAGGACATTCTGTGGCATCGTATTGCCATATAGCAAGGTGCGTGTGCCGAAGAGCAGAGCGCATAGTAGTACTTCTATCCACTGAAGAACAGGTCAATCACGGCATAATAAAATACCTCAATCGGCTGTCGGATTATCTCTTTACCCTGGCCAGGTTTACCTTATTTCTCACCGGTATCGATGAAATATACTGGAAATCAAAGTGATATAATTTCGAACAAACTTTTATTTCCTGTAAAAAAATTCTCTGAAAAAAGTGTAATTTTGCACAAATTTTTAAAATCCCCAGGCAATGTATTGGACGCTGGAATTAGCATCATATTTAAGCGATGCACCTTGGCCGGCCACCAAAGATGAGCTGATAGATTATGCCATACGTACAGGTGCGCCACTGGAGGTCATCGAAAACCTTCAGGCGATCGAAGACGATGAGGGAGAAATCTATGAATCTATTGAAGACATTTGGCCGGATTATCCTACACAAGAAGACTTCTTGTGGAATGAAGATGAATATTGATTTCTGAAAAAAATCTGAAAAAAACCTCCCGCAACCACGGGAGGTTTTTTATTTCAGCTTCGTTAAGCTAATTCTTGTTTTAAAGCATTATTGTGTTTAATTTGCAAACATTATAAATTCATTAACAATGAATCCTCCAACCAGACTATTTGACTTTCCAAGATATCAACTTTCCAAAAAACCTTTATCAGTCTCTCTCGCCTCAAAGAGAAATGGTGTATGGGTTGAAATATCTACACAGAATTATGTGGATACGGCCGACAACCTGTCACTCGGTCTAATGGAACTGGGCATTAAACCCGATGACAAAATTGCACTTATTAGCACAAATAATCGCTTCGAATGGAATTTCTGTGATATTGCCATCATGCAATGCGGGGCAATTAATGTGCCTGTATATCCCACTGCCTCTGAAGAAGACTACATATACATCTTCAATGACGCAGAAGTCAAAATATGCTTTGTATCGGATAAGGACCTCTACGATAAGGTCATGAGAATTCAACCACACGTACCTACATTGGCAAGGGTGTATGTTTTTGACGATGTAGAGGGACTACCTAATTACAAAGAAGTAGTCGATTTGGGTAAAAAATCAGCAAAAAAGCCAGAATTGGAGTCCATCATGCAAAGCATTAAGCCGGAGCAGCTAGCCACCCTCATTTATACCTCTGGTACTACCGGGCGTCCAAAAGGGGTAATGCTCAGCCACCAAAATATTGCAAGCAATGTAATGAACTGCACAGATCGATTACCAACTTCGGAAGGTGGTGTTGCGCTCAGCTTTCTGCCGATGTGCCACATCTATGAGCGCATGCTCAACTATCTCTATTGTTACAATTTCGTTTCGATCTACTATGCCGAAAGCCTTGAAACCATCGGTGATAATCTTCGGGAAGTCAAGCCCACGATATTTACGGCAGTTCCCAGGTTACTGGAGAAGGTATTTGTAAAAATTATGGATAAGGGAGCAGCCCTTACAGGCATAAAGAGAGCATTGTTTTTCTGGGCGGTCAGTTTGGCCGAGGAGTACGATGTCAAGGGCAAAAGTGCCATATATCATTTTAAGCTTAAGATTGCCCGTAAACTCATTTTTAGTAAATGGAAGGAGGCCCTGGGAGGGCGAGTACTGGCCGTAGCTTCAGGGGCAGCCGCGCTCAATCCCAGGTTGAGTCGGATTTTTCTCGCGGCCGGCATTAACATACAGGAAGGCTATGGTCTTACGGAAACCTCTCCGGTTATAGCTGTTAACTGCCCGAAAAATGACGGTACACGCATCGGTACAGTAGGAAGACCCATCAATCAGTGCGAAGTTAAGATCGCAGATGATGGCGAGATCTTGGTCAAAGGTCCAAATGTAATGATGGGATATTATAAAAAGCCGGAATTGACCGCAGAAGTGATCGACTCAGATGGCTTCTTCCATACTGGCGATATCGGGGAAATGGTAGAGGGTCAGTATCTCAAGATTACAGATAGAAAAAAAGAAATCTTCAAAACTTCAGGAGGCAAGTACATCACACCACAGATCATGGAAAACAAGTTCAAAGAAAGCAGGTTTATCGAGCAAATCATGGTAATTGGCGAGAACGAAAAACATCCCGCTGCTCTCATTCAGCCTGATTTTGTTTTTCTCAAACAATGGTGTGAGCGCAAAGGCATCGAATACACCTCCAATGCTGAAATCATAAAAGATGAGCGCGTGATTAAACGCTTTCAACAAGAGATCGATAAATATAATGAGTCTTTTGGAAATTGGGAGCGAATTAAAAAGTTTGAATTGACACCTGATGTGTGGAGTATTGAAGCAGGTCATCTTACACCCACTATGAAACTAAGAAGAAAAGTGATATTGAAATTATATGACAATTTGTATAAAAAAATTTATGCCTGAAAGATAGCCAGTTGGTTAGTTAAAGTTTTGGTATAATCTGGTCTCATCAAAAATCCCTGCCCATAAGCATTTCAGCTAACTCGAGAAGAGGTTTGATCTGAGTGCCTGAAAATTCAGAACTTTTCAGCAAGTTAACACTAATACGATAAAAGTCCTCAGCTTTTGACTTAAGGTATATATCGGAGCCAGTAGAGATGAAGAGGTCTTTTGCGAGGCGAATCCTATCAGAATCACTCATGATCGAATTTTTATCATAGATTTTGCGGAGTTCATTGCGCGCGCTCTCAGAGGCATGATGTAAGCAATGCAAGTACAGTAATGTTTTTTTGCCGGCGACGATATCCCCTCCTTGCATTTTACCTGTTTTTTCCGGCTGTCCATACACATCCAGATAGTCGTCCAGCATTTGAAACGCTAGGCCTAAATTGACCCCAAATTCATACAAAAGTGAAGCTTCCGTAAGACCTGCACCAGCTCTTAATGCCCCGATCTGAATAGCAGCACCAATCAATACAGCGGTTTTTTTCCGGATCATTTCAATATAATTATCTTCATGAATAGAGGCTACATTCTCAAAATCCATATCCATCTGCTGACCCTCGCAGACTTCGACGGCCATTTTTGAAAACGAATCAAGGATCGGTGACAATACAGAAGACGGAGCATCACACAGGTGGTCATATGCTTTGATTAGCAAAAGATCACCGGATAAGATTGCAATCGGTTCATTCCACTTTTTGTGCACGGTGGTTTGACCACGCCGTACCTCTGCACTATCCATAATATCATCGTGAACAAGCGTAAAATTGTGAAACAATTCAATTGCTATTGCTTGACTGATAGCATGCTCTATTTGCTGATGAAACATTCGGTAACCCATCAAGACGAGTACAGGCCGGATGCGTTTACCTCCGATATTTAAAAAATAACTGATCGGTTCATACAAATTTTTTGGCTCTTTGGCAGTCAAATATTTACCTAGTGAATCATCAATGAGTTTTCTGTAGTGATAAAGCTCTTGCATTTTGTTTAAAATCATTTAATTCAATACAACAAATTTAGGTTGGTGTTTGACATATTCTTATTAAGAAAAATACAGTAATGTTCCTTATTTTTTTCATAATTTAAGAGTAACAATTGTTGTTAAAATGGTATTAAAAGTGTCTGTAATACAAGTGAAAACAAACTTTTTACATTGTTCATTAAAAAATAAAAATAATACTTTTGCTTTAGTAAACTTAAACATACGCGTCATGAAAAAAATCAATTTGTTTCTCGCTGCTTTAGCTATGGTAGCTTTTGTAGCATGCAACAATGCAGTGGATGAAACTGCTACCGAAGAAACTGCTACTGAAGATGTAGTTGCCGAAGAGCCTGCTACTGAAGAAGCTGATGAAACTGCTGAAGTTGTTTCTGAAGAAGAACAAGCAGAGAATGTTTCAACTGAAGAAGTGAAGTAATTCACTCCCGAATGGCAAAGAAAACCGCCTCATCCAAAGGGGCGGTTTTTTTATGAATTAAAATAAGCCGATCTTTATGACCGGCTTATTTTTTTATAGAATTCTCCTTAAAATCGTTAGTTAGTATCTGTAGTATTCCGGTTTAAAGGGACCATTTATATTTACACCAATGTATTCTGCCTGTTTTGGTGTGAGGTCGTCCAGTTCAGCACCGATTTTTTCGAGATGCAACATCGCGACCATCTCATCTAGATGTTTCGGAAGCGTATAGACTCTGTTTTCGTAAAGATGTCTGTTTGTCCAAAGCTCAATTTGTGCCAAAACCTGATTGGTAAATGAATTGGACATCACAAAGGAGGGATGTCCAGTCGCACAACCAAGATTGACAAGACGGCCCTCTGCAAGCAGAATGATGTCTTTTCCGTCAATATTATAGAGGTCTACCTGAGGCTTGATATTTACGTGTGTGTGTCCGTAGTTCTTCTTCAGCCATGCCACATCTATCTCATTGTCAAAGTGACCAATATTGCAGACGATTGTTTTGTCTTTCATCAGCCGAAAGTGAGGCTCACCAATGATATCACAGTTGCCCGTTGCAGTGATTACAATATCTGCCAAAGGTGCGGCATTGATCATTTTTTTCACTTCATATCCGTCCATTGCCGCCTGAAGCGCACAAATAGGATCTATTTCGGTGACGATCACCCTGGCACCTGCTCCGCGGAAGGAAGCAGCTGTACCTTTTCCTACATCTCCATATCCTGCCACTACCACCACTTTACCGGCAATCATCACATCTGTAGCACGACGAACCGCATCCACAGCAGACTCGCGGCATCCGTACTTATTGTCAAACTTTGATTTTGTCACAGAATCATTGATATTGATGGCAGGTAGGGGGAGTGTCCCTTTCTTCATACGTTCATAGAGTCGATGCACACCGGTGGTAGTTTCCTCTGAAATACCATTTATATTTTCTACAAGTTCGGGATATCGGTCCAGTACCATATTGGTCAGATCTCCTCCATCGTCCAGTATCATATTGAGAGGTTTGCGCTCGGGGCCGAAGAATAGGGTCTGTTCGATACACCAGTCAAATTCTTCTTCAGTCATGCCTTTCCAGGCATATACAGAGATTCCGCGGGCGGCTATGGCAGCTGCTGCATGATCCTGTGTTGAAAATATATTGCAGGATGACCAAGTGACCTCGGCCCCAAGTTCTACAAGAGTTTCGATTAATACAGCAGTTTGAATAGTCATGTGCAGGCAGCCTGCAATTCGAGCACCTTTAAGTGGCTTGCTGTTTCCGTATTTCTGTCTTAGAGCCATTAGTCCGGGCATTTCAGCCTCAGCGAGTTGTATCTCCTTGCGACCCCATTCTGCCAATGCAATGTCTTTTACTTTGTAGGGGATAAACGATGTTTCTATCATATTCATTTATTTCAAGAATGCAAAAATACAGCTTCTGTGATGTTCATTTACATTGTAATGATCCCAAAAAGGTATTCGCACTTTATTAATTTTCATCGGTATTTGGAGTAAGTCGCAGAAGGTCTCTGATATTGGGATAGGTGTTTGAATGAATTTTATTTAGCATTTCTGGCTTTAACCAGAAGACCTCGGTGATCCCTTCCTCTGTTTGAGGTTTAGATGCGTACTTACTTCCGGAGTATATCATAGGAAACCAATGAGTCTCTTTTAGAATTCGTTGATTGTCAATTATGTATGTGTGGTAGGATATGGTAGGGGCACCGTCTACTGTAAGGTTTTGGCTTAACCCACACTCCTCTGCAACTTCTCTGAGTGCCGCATCTTGCAGGTTTTCGTATTCCTCCACCTTTCCCTTTGGAAGATCGAATTTGCCATGACGTCTGATTATCAAAAATTCCCCCTGCTCATTACGAACAACTCCTCCTGCTGCGCGAATGATTTCAAAATGTTTCGTAAATTCTTTCCAGATTTCTGCATCATTTCCCTCAGTCCGGATATGATAGTATAAAGGGACCGGAGAATTTTCTAGTTGATTTATCAATAAATCAAACGGAATATGATTGTAATAGTCTAAATTCCAATCAGGTTTTTTAAGAGGTTTTTCACCGATTGTGAGAGAAGAATTTTGAATATAGACTTTGTACATATTTTTGCGCCCTATGATTGGTGACAAAGATATTGCCCAAAAAGCAGCCGAATTTCTAATGCAGATCAAGGCTGTACAACTAAATGTAGCGCAACCCTATCAATGGTCCAGCGGATGGCTGTCTCCGATCTATTGTGACAACAGGGTGATCCTTTCATTTCCTGCTATTCGCACGTACATCAGAGATACCATGATCAAAAGCATCGAAAAGTATTTTCCAAAGCCGGATGTAATCGCCGGTGTAGCCACCGGAGCCATTGCCATAGGGGTACTTGTCGCCGATCAGATGGGTCTTCCATTTATTTATGTTCGACCAGAACCTAAATCACATGGTAAAAAAAATCAAATTGAGGGATTTGTTACACAGGGTCAGAATGTACTTGTTGTAGAAGATCTGATATCCACCGGTGCAAGCTCGCTCAATGCCATACAGGCTTTGAAAGAGTCAGGTCTTAAAATTATTGGCGTTCAATCTATTTTTTCATACGGATTTGAACAGGCAAATGACCTGTTTGAAAATAAAAATATTCACGTCAGATCACTTAGCGATTATGAACACTTGATTCAGGTTGCACTTAAGATTGGATATATCAATGAAAGTGAATTAAACTTACTTGACCGTTGGAGAGTTAATCCTGCTGTCTGGGGAAAAAATAATGCGATAAAATGAATCTGCAATCCAAAAAAGTTAAAGTCCAGAAACCGGTATCTGAATTATATGCACAGCTTACCGAAAGTCTTGAAAATTACAGGCAAATAATGCCTTCCGAAGTTTCTGTATTTCGTGTGGACGGTGATACTTTTACTTTTGGTCTCAAGGGTTTTCCGGAGGTAAATCTGCGATTAAAAGATAAGGTAGAAAATCAGAAAGTAGTCTTTGAATCAGCGTCGTCTATGCTGAAATTTGAACTCACCTGTGCATTGTCTGAAGCAGATGAGCACAGCAGTATGGTTCAGTTTTTATTCGATGGTGAGGTTAATATGATGATGCGAATGATGATCGAAAAACCACTTCAAAATTTTATCGATGCATTAGCCGATCAAGTCGGAAAATTATAGCTTATCATATGGAGTATTTTATTTCACCGTTGTGATAAACTTTTTTGTTGTTATTCTGTTCAGTGACCAATCTTCCCCATGTATCTACACCCAATATTTTAGCTCTTACTTTGGTTTGATCTTTTGTTTCGATTAAATCAGTGTCCAGACCCTTATTAAAGAGACAATCATTATATATTTTGTAGATCAATTCACGGTGATCACTGTTTAGTAGGTTTTGCCATTTTTCGAATTGAAATTCAAATTCATCTAAAAAATCCTCCACAACGATTGTTTTTCCGAGCACATCTCTAATTGAAATGGAAGTGTAGGCGTTAGTAGAAAGATGTTTCTTTTGTGAATTCAGGTTGATTCCTATGCCGGTAATAGTGTGAATTGTGTGGTTTTGTGTTATTGATTCGATTAATATTCCTGCTACTTTATTGGTTTCAACAAGGAGGTCATTGGGCCATTTTATAACACTTTTAATGCCAAAACTGCCAAAAGTGTCTTTCAATATAAGACATATTGTCATCACATAAGCGGTCGGAAAATGATAAGACAGCTCTCCATTAATCTTTTGATACAAGCTGAAAGCCAGGTCAAGGCCCGGCTGCATTTCCCAAACTCTGGAAAACTGTCCCCTGCCCTTTGTCTGGTGGAGCGTGTAAATCAAATAATTAGTTGAAATTTGGCCAGATTCAACCCTCCTCTTAATCCAATCGTTGGTGGAATCTACTTCCGAAATAAACTGTCTTTCAAACATTGTGAACAACAAATATTTACAAATGATTGGCAATTTTATTGCTTATTTTAGCTGTCTATAAAAAAGAATATTTCAATCCTAAATAT
This sequence comes from uncultured Flavobacteriales bacterium, assembly GCA_937929815.1. Lineage (GTDB taxonomy): Bacteria > Bacteroidota > Bacteroidia > Flavobacteriales > Schleiferiaceae > Thermaurantimonas. Next base: position 15,289 of record CALFUW010000075.1, read on the forward strand.
TTTTAATGAGATTAAAACAAGAAATTGAAACTGAAGGAATTGTGCTTTCTGTCATTGAAGGCCTTAGGGAGGTAAAAGGCTTTAACATTAAAGTGTTTGATTTAACGGGGATTGACAAGGCTGTCTGTGATTGCTTTGTGATCGCTGAAGGAAATTCAACCACGCAGGTAAGCGCTCTTGCAGATTCGGTAGAAGAAAAAGTATTTAAAAACACTGGAGAAAAGCCTTGGCATGTAGAAGGCAAAACCAATTCGGAGTGGGTGTTGTTAGATTACGTGGATGTGGTAGTGCACATATTCCTGCCTGCGACGCGTCGGTTTTACGACTTGGATGGATTGTGGAGTGATGCTCGTATCATCGAAATTTCAAATGGTGAATAAATAAAACATGGCACAAAAGAAAAAAATACAGCCGGACTTCGGTCAGTTTCGGAAAAAAAGTCAAAATAACAGACCTGAAGATGACCCTAACAAAGGCGGGGGTTTTAATTTTTATTGGATTTACATCGTTTTAATAGCGATAATTTTTGGTATTCAACTTCTTGGAATGATGAATACAGCTGCTAAGAAAAGCAGCTTCAATGAGTTGACTAGCCATTTGCTCAACAATGATGTAGAGAAAATAAGAGTTGTCAATTCAAAAGAGATTCAGGTATTCATCAAACCTGAAAGCATTAAAGACAAAGAAGAGTTTAAGGATCTGCGCAATCGGTCCGGCAGTTCAGGGGTCTTACCAGGACCACACTACGTCTTCCAAATGCCCGGTGATGCATTTCGGGATGAGCTCAGAAGTTTCTATGAGGAAAATACTCAGCTTGATCGCCGGGAAGTACCGGTGACGTATGAAGAACAGCGAGACTACTGGAGTGATATTCTGGCATGGGTGCTTCCATTTCTCTTTATTTTCCTGATCTGGATGTTTATCATGCGACGAATGAGTTCGATGGGTGGCGGCCCCGGAGGTCAAATTTTCAATATCGGAAAATCTAAGGCTCAGCTCTTTGACAAAAACACCAATGTAAAAGTCACTTTCAAGGACGTTGCCGGTATGGAGGGTGCCAAGGAAGAGATTCAAGAAATCGTCAATTTCTTAAAAAGCCCTGAAAAGTACACTAATCTCGGCGGAAAAATTCCGAAAGGAGCCCTTCTGGCAGGGCCTCCGGGTACCGGTAAAACCCTTCTTGCCAAAGCTGTGGCCGGAGAGGCCAAGGTGCCCTTTTTCAGCCTTTCAGGGTCTGATTTTGTTGAAATGTTTGTCGGGGTAGGAGCCTCCCGCGTCCGTGACCTCTTCAAGCAAGCCAAAGAAAAAGCTCCATCCATCATTTTTATAGATGAGATTGACGCAATAGGTCGTGCCCGGGGAAAAGCCTCTTTCAGCGGTGGCAATGATGAACGCGAAAATACCCTCAATCAGCTCCTCACCGAGATGGACGGCTTTCAAACCAATGAAACCGTCATTGTATTGGCAGCTACCAACCGACCTGAGATACTCGATAGGGCACTTACCCGTGCAGGTCGATTTGATCGAACCATTTATATAGATCTGCCCGACTTGAAGGAACGCAAAGAAATTTTCAAAATTCACCTTCGCCGAATCAAGTACAGTCAAGGACTGGACATTGACTTTTTGGCCAAGCAAACCCCGGGTTTTTCTGGAGCTGATATTGCCAATGTGTGCAACGAAGCAGCACTAATTGCAGCCCGTAAAGACAAATCCCTGGTGGAATTACAGGACTTTCTCGATGCTGTCGACAGGATAGTAGCTGGCCTGGAGAAAAAGTCGAAAATCATCACACCGGAAGAGAAAAAAGTAATTGCTTACCATGAGGCGGGCCATGCTACTGTAAGCTGGCTGCTCGAGCATGCAGCACCTCTGGTAAAAGTGACCATCGTGCCCAGAGGTCGCTCATTAGGCGCAGCATGGTATCTGCCCGAAGAACGCCAGATAACCAACGCAGACCAAATTCAAGACGAAATGTGCGCAGCTCTCGGCGGGCGTGCAGCCGAAAAAGTCATATTTGACAAGATATCGACAGGAGCTCTCAGCGACCTGGAGAAAGTAACAAGGCAAGCCCAGGCAATGGTAACGATCTTCGGCCTTAATGATAGGATCGGCAATATTACATACTACGATTCCTCCGGCCAGAATGAACTGGGATTTAGCAAACCCTACAGCGAAAAAACTGCGGAAATTATAGATGAGGAAGTCAAAAAAATAGTCGAAGCCCAATACCAAAGAGCGATTCAGTTATTAACAAACAATAAAGAAAAACTTACCGAGCTAGCAAATTTATTGCTGGAAAAAGAAGTTATCTTTAAAAACGACTTGGAACAAATCTTTGGTAAGAGAAAATGGGATAAAGAGCATCACGATAGCAAAAATCAAGATGATTCTTTAGACAACTCTGTTGATGCTGAAATAGACCAGAGCAATGAAGATGAACTCAGCAAAACAGCTGTACCTGCCGAAGAATCAAAGGACTGATTTACACTGATTATGACATGGCAGACGCTTCGTTACTATCAAAACTCTTTTCTACCCTGAAACCAAAGGCTCCTGAAAAAGGAGCCAGTACTACCTCTGGTAATCATCCCGGAATCGAAAAGCTTGCCTATCCGGAAGTTATGTTTGCGCAGAAATTCGTTTCTTCCGGTGGTAGGTTTATCTTTTGCGAAGACCGAGATAGCATCATATCAGCCTTGAAAAACATTTTTGAAGAAGAAGATATATGTGTACTATCATGCAATGATCCTAAATTAAAGTCCCTCGCCCACGAGTCTGGTATCTTGTCCCTTACTGAGCTTTCCAAAAAAGCAGATGCCGCTTTTATCACCTGTGAGTTGCTGATCGCGCACAATGGTGGGATAATGGTGACGGCCAACCAGACCTATTACAATAAAATTGTGAGCCTCCCCAATACAATTATAGTCTTTGGCACTGTCTCACAAATCATTGATAAACTCAATAACGCCCTTACTTACATCAAGACTAAATATCCACCAAAAGAAATTCCATCCATGATCACGACCATTAAAGGCCCTAAGGGTGATGGCCTCGAGGATCCTAATTCTGCTTTTTCCACCAAAAACTTGTACCTCCTCCTTTCCGTGTAAATGAAAGAGTTGTTTCTGCGCAGCGTTTTTGGACTTCTTTATGTCACACTGATAGTTTTTTTAGTTTACTACAATTTTTCTCCTATTCTATTCATAATATTTGGAGTATTAGCCCTTCACGAATTGGGTAAAATCCTAAATTTCTCCCCTTCGGAAGTGCGCTTTTGGTATCTGATCTTCATCTTGGGATTTCTCCCGTGGATACTGACAGTATCTCTAAATACATTATTTGATGAAATACCCTTTTTATCTCCCTACATCTCATGGGTGCATTCTTCTGGTGTAGGTCAAGGCATTATATCATTTTTCCAATGGCGCTGGCTGTGGATTTTGGTGTCGTTCATAATCGTTATTATCAGATTTTACAGCAAAAGGTGGTCTGCTTATCTCCCCGCAGCCTACATCATCCTTCCATTTGTTTTAGCCTGTGAAGTTGAATTATCTGATCAGGACTTCGAAATATCCCCCATACTCTATATATTTTTGAGCATGTGGGTTTTTGACACGTTTTCATATATAGTAGGCAAATTGTTTGGCAGGCATCCGGTCATCCCGGCGATCTCTCCCGGAAAGACCTGGGAAGGTCTCTTCGGTGGTTTGGCTGGATTGCTGGCATTAAATTACGCATTGTATTCAGCGCACCTTTTGCCGTTTCAATACGCTTTTACAGGTTTTTTATTAGCCGTTGTGTTAGGAGTTTTTGCCTTTTTGGGAGATATGTTTGAATCCAAATTAAAGCGTACGGCAGGTATTAAAGACAGCGGTACCATTATTCCCGGGCATGGAGGTATTCTCGATCGCATCGATAGCTTTCTCTTTGCAGCTCCGGCATTTTATTTTTTATACCCAATATTGCTTAAATTATGATCAAGATTCATCGCGAAGGTCATACCATACTCTTCATCCTGCTGATTTCCCTGTTTTTTATAAATGTATTGGTACATTGGCTCACGGATCTTGTTTGGATTCGAAATGTATCCATCATCCTGTCACTGGTCGTCTATATACTGGTACTACAGTTTTTCCGAAATCCCCAACGCGATATCGTCATCGATGAATCCAAAATCATAGCACCGGCTGACGGCAAAGTCGTCATTATCCAGGAAGTGGATGAGCCGGAGTATTTCAAAGAAAAACGCCTGCAGATATCCATCTTCATGTCGCCACTCAATGTACATGTCAATCGCTATCCGGTCAGCGGAAATATCGAATATGCACGTCATCACAAGGGGCAATACCTGGTAGCTTGGCATCCGAAATCAAGCACACTCAACGAACGCACCTCTGTAGTCATAAATAGCCCCGAGTGGGGTCCGGTTTTATACCGTCAGATTGCCGGATATGTAGCCCGTCGGATCGTAATGTATGCCAAAGAAGGGACCCGTGCGCGCCAGGGAGCCGAAAGCGGATTCATCAAATTCGGCAGCCGGCTGGACATATTCCTTCCTCTCGGCACCCAACCCGCTGTCCGTGTTGGCGATAAAACCACCGGAGGCATCACCATCATTGCAGAAAAGCCCTCCTCCCCTGAACCTAAAAATTAATTAATAATCCTTTATCTCAAAAGTATTCACCCAATCTCTGTGCTCCAGCGCTTTGATCAGCTTAGATTCTTCGCTGCCCGGTTCCGGCCGGTGATTGTATTCCCAGCGAGCCGTAGCCGGCAGACTCATTAATATAGACTCTATTCGGCCATCCGTCTTCAGACCAAAGAGCGTCCCCCGGTCATACACCAGATTAAACTCTGCATATCGACCTCTTCGTATACCTTGCCAGAATAGATGACGCTCCCCATATGGCAGGTTCTTCCTCCGTTCCACGATCGGTGCATAAGCCGGTAGAAAGGCATCGCCCGTTTCCATTACAAAATCCAGCCAATGCTCTGCCGGTTGCTGGGCACCCGGCCTCAGATAGTCAAAGAATATTCCCCCGATACCCCTGTTTTCCTTACGGTGCTCGATGTAGAAGTATCTGTCACATTCTGCCTTAAATCTTGGATAATACTCCGGCGAATGCCGGTCGCACGCCTGCTTAAGCACCGTGTGAAAGTGCCTTCCATCCTCCTCAAAGACATAAAACGGCGTCAGGTCAGCACCCCCGCCAAACCAGCAATCCACCAGATTACCCCCATCGTCGTAGAGCTCAAAGTACCTGAAATTGGCATGCACCGTCGGCACAAAGGGATTTAGTGGGTGAATCACAAGCGAGATCCCGCACGCAAAAAAGCGGTTGTGGCCGACCCCTAACCGCTGTACCATTACCTCCGGCAGCAGGCCGTGTACTACGGAAGTATTCACCCCGCCTTTCTCAATCACCCCACCACCCGATAGAATCCGCGTGATACCGCCACCTCCACCCGATCGCTCCCACCGATCCTCGACAAAGCATTTTTCTCCATCCAGCTCCTCAAGCGATTGGCAGATGCGGTCTTGCAATGCATGGATGTAAGCCACAAATCGATCTTTGACAGTCATTTTTTCTCTTTTTTATGTAGGCGTTCCCCAGACCGAAGCAGCTGACGCAGCTCTCGTCTGGGTCGGTGTCTTCCGCAGTCCGCTTCGCTCCCGTACTTCGTACCACCGGCTTCGCCGGTGTGCTCCAGCCACCTAACGCGGGCGACTCGCAGTACCAGAGGTGTCTTGCCATGGGTCAGACCCCTTGAAAGAGCCCATCGATCACTTCATAAACGGATAGGTATAATCGGTCGGAGGCACAAAAGTTTCCTTTATTGATCTGGCACTCACCCAGCGCAGCAGATTCAGTTTAGAGCCCGCCTTGTCGTTGGTGCCGCTGCCACGTGCCCCGCCGAATGGTTGTTGATCTACGACAGCACCCGTAGGCTTATCATTGATATAGAAGTTCCCGGCACTATCCACCAGTTTATTTGTAGCGATCTCTATGATATATCGGTCCTTGCTGAATATTGCTCCCGTCAGCGCATACTCACTCGTTTCATTTACCAGGTCCAGAGAGGTCTCCCAATCTTCGTCCTTGTACACATAGATCGTCAGCACAGGCCCGAAGATTTCCTCCACCATTGTTTTCGTTTTCGGATTTCGCGTAAGTATGACTGTAGGTTCTATAAAGTATCCAACAGACTTATCATATGTTCCCCCGAAGATGATTTCACTGTCTTTATCCTGACGGGCATATTCGATATATGAAACGATTTTATCAAAAGCACCCTCGTGAATCACAGCCGTTACAAAGTTCGAAAAGTCACGGGGAGAGCCCATTTTGATGTCAGAAAGCATCGTTCCCAGCTCTTTTTTCACCTCTTCCCAACGATTTTGCGGAATGTAAGCACGCGAAGCAGCCGAGCACTTCTGACCTTGATACTCAAAAGCTCCCCGAACCAGCGCCACCGCCACCTGCCGCGCATCTGCCGAGGAGTGCATCCACACATAGTCTTTTCCACCCGTCTCGCCTACAATGCGAGGGTAGGAGCGATAGAGGTGTATGTTTTCGCCTATAGTCTTCCAGATGCTCTTAAACACAGCCGTTGAGCCGGTAAAATGTATCCCGGCAAATTCAGGATGACTCAGTACGATTTGAGCAGTTTCGGCAGGATCTGTCATGATCATATTGATGACCCCCGGTGGCAGTCCCGCTTCAATGAATACCCGCATGACCACATCTGCCGAATACACCTGATATAGCGAAGGTTTCCATACCACCACATTCCCCATCAGCGCGGCAGAGGCCGGCAGATTGCCGCTGATGGCTGTGAAGTTAAATGGCGTCACTGCAAATACAAATCCCTCTAACGGCCTATATTCTATTCGATTCCATACGCCTGGCATTGAATTGGGCTGTTCTGCATAGATTTCAGCCATGTATTTCACATTAAATCTTAGAAAGTCGATCAATTCGCAGGCAGCATCTATCTCCGTCTGAAAAGCAGTCTTGCTCTGTGCAATCATGGTAGCAGCATTGACTTCAGCTCTGTAAGGGCCTGCCAGCAGATCAGCCGCTTTCAGAAAGATAGACGCCCGCTGTTCCCAGCTCATGGATGCCCACTGGCTTCGCGCTTTCAGCGCAGCATCGATGGCTGCCTGCACATGACTGCGGTCACCCATATGGTAGTGCCCTACATTGTGCTGGTGGTCATGAGGAGGCCTCACGCGTTCGGTTTTACCCGTGCGCTCCGGAGCACCATTTATATACATTGGAATATCGCGTTCGGAGCTCCATAGCTCGTCGTATTTATCCTGTAGCTCTGCGCGCTCTGCACTGTTAGGAGCATATTGTTTTATAGGCTCATTTTGTACATGAGGTAATCTAAAAAAACCTTTTATCATCGTAATATTTGTTAAAAAATTCAGACAAAGCTACATACATCTCACTGAATCATCCGGCGAGAATTGTCACACAGAAATATTAAAGGTAGGATGTACTTGGATCAATCCCTCAAAAGAGGATAAAATTTAGCAAATCAAGATGCTTAAAAAGGATTAATCACTTCATCACGAAGGCATCTGAGGCCACGGATTGTCTTATTTGTTGGAGGATTTGATCAACCTCATTTTTATTACATCGAACGATCACGCGAAAAAACTTACCCATGGGTTCGATTTCGGGAGTCAAACTCAGGTTTTCAATCTGCCGCTTTCGCTGCAGGGCATTGTCTTCCACGCCGAATAGACCGATCGATATTTTTATGTCATCTTTAAGATCAGATACTTGTAATTGTACATCGCTAGGAGAGCCATTCTGAACGGTCTTTTCTGGATTTATCGACGGGGATATCGCTTGATCTCGACCAGTTGGAGGCAGATCAGTGGAAATGTCCAAATCAGGAAGCATTTTGGGAGTTGGAGGATCGAAGTCCAATGCTGTGACCTCTGCTTTATTGAAATCGACTTTATCCGTGACTGTCGCATTTCCTGAATATTGAGGTGTTTCGCTCGAATCAGTGAGGGCGCTAAATCCGATATAAGAGAAACTGTCTGTCTGAGATTTTTTAAACAGATTACTGTTATCCACAGCGAGATAAAACACAGACCCAACTACCAGTATCACAGATGCCACCTTAACGGTAGAAAAGAAATTGGAAATAAAATATCCTGCATCTCGATGTTCGTATACCTGGCCCTCTAGCTGGGCTTGCTGCCGAATGGATTGAACGATCACCGATTCGGCGGAGATCGCCGGCGACCGGAAGAGACCAAGGCCATAAGCCGATGTCAGAAAATTGGCTTCCAGGGAAGGAGTAAACTGAAGATTACCTTCTGAATCTAGGTAAATCTTGCCGATGCCGTCCAGTGAAATTTTATTTCCACTCTCCAGTATTCTATTCCAGGCGCGGACGCTGATTTCAATAGTTTGTACTGCTTCGTGATAAGATATTCCTTCTTTCTGACTAATGTAGTGTGCCAAAAGGCCATCATTTTCCTTCAGTCGTGCATTGAAAGAAACCCTTTTGGAAGGAGGCCTGAACATATAGGTACCTTCCTGAATTTCTGCAGGGAAGTATCTTGCCACAAATCCGCCAAAGCCTGGAATTATGACACAATCATACGAAAATAGAAGGTTGATAATGTGTTCGTTGATTGTCATTGACCCAAAAAAATTTCATTGCAAAAGTACAATAATAAATTTTAGACACTTCATTCTTCCGATGATTACTTATGTAAAAACTTTGAATTTAATTAGCACCATTGAATCCGATTGATTTTACAAAGCATGAGCACAGTTCCCCATTCGTTATATACTGATTTCGATATTTCCTTGTTCCGTTCAGGGCACCATTTCAAAATGTATGAAAAAATGGGAGCTCACCCCATCGGACTGGATGGAGTAGAGGGCACCTACTTCTCCGTCTGGGCTCCCAATGCCAAACATGTATCCGTGATTGGGGACTTTAATTTTTGGAACAAAGACACCAATCCGCTTTTTCCCAGGTGGGATGGCAGCGGCATCTGGGAGGGATTCGTTCCTGGAGCTGCCGTAGGTCAGCGGTACAAATATTTTATCCTGTCTCCCTGGGGTCATCATCTTGAAAAAGCAGATCCATACGGACGGCTGTACGAAACACCTCCCAAAACTGCCAGCATCATTTGGAAAGATAACTACAACTGGAAGGACAACAAGTGGAAAGCCAACCGCAGCCTGAGAAACAGCCACGACTGCCCGATCAGCATCTACGAAGTGCACCTGGGTAGCTGGATGCGCAATCCCGATGGAACCTCTCTGAGCTACATACAACACAAGGAAAAACTTGTCTCTTATGTCAAGAAGATGGGATATACCCACGTGGAGCTGATGCCTGTGATGGAGCATCCATTTTTTGGATCATGGGGCTATCAGATCACCGGATACTATGCTCCATCGTCGCGCTATGGTACTCCGGACGAGTTAATGGAGTTAATTGATGCCTTCCACAGCGAAGATATTGGTGTAATACTTGATTGGGTGCCCTCACACTTTCCCGGTGATGCTCACGGTATTTTTAAGTTTGATGGAACATCCTTATATGAACATGAAGATCCGCGAAAAGGATACCATCCTGACTGGAATAGTTATATTTTCAATTATGGCCGTTATGAGGTGCGATCGTTTCTTTTTTCCAATGCAATGTATTGGATAGAACATTTTCATGCAGACGGACTTCGGGTAGATGCAGTAGCCTCAATGCTCTACCTCGACTACTCCCGCAAGCACGGCGAGTGGGTTCCTAATATTTATGGTGGAAAAGAAAACCTGGAAGCCATATCCTTTTTCAAAGAACTCAATGAGTACATTTACAAGGAGCACCCCGATATTCAAATGATTGCCGAAGAATCAACAGCATTTCCCAAAGTATCAAAGCCTATCTATGAAGGGGGACTTGGATTTGGATTAAAGTGGATGATGGGTTGGATGCACGACACCTTAAAATACTTCAGCATTGACCCTCTTTTCCGAAGGTATCATCACAATCAGATCACCTTTAGTCTAGTCTATGCATATAGCGAAAATTTTGTCCTTCCTTTATCACACGATGAGGTGGTTCATGGCAAGGGATCGTTGCTGAGTCGCATGCCTGGGGATCTCTGGCAGAAGTACGCCAATCTGAGAGCTTTATTTGCATATATGTTTACTCATCCCGGTAGTAAATTGATGTTTATGGGTTGTGAGTTCGGACAGTTTTCGGAATGGAATCACGATGGATCTGTGCGCTGGGATCAGCTCGATCAGCTTTCTTTCAGCCAAGGGTTGCAGCTGCTCATTAGAGACTTAAATAACCTTTACAGGAAACAGGAGGCACTCTTTAAAAAACAATACAACCCCGAGGGATTCGAATGGATAGAGCCCAACGATTGGGAGCAAAGTGTACTATCTTACGTACGCAAATCCGATAACCCTGAAAAAGATTTGGTCATTGTGGCCAATCTGACTCCAGTACCTCGTAAAAATTACAGAATCGGAATGCCAGGTTTTGGCACCTGGAAGTTGGAGCTCAATACCGACGATCCTAAATACGGAGGAAGTGGTATGGTAAAAAACAACAAAAAAATCAATACAGATTCCATCCATATGCATAAGCGGGAGCACAGCATTAAGCTGGATTTGCCACCTCTTGCGGTAGTTGTCTTTTCGAAGTCTAAAGCTTAATTAAAATTTGCTATGGCAGAGTGTATGAAATACATATGCATTCATGGTCACTTCTATCAGCCACCTCGCGAAAATGCCTGGCTGGAGGAAATTGAAATCCAAGAATCTGCCCACCCCTACCACGACTGGAATGAACGCATCACTCAAGAATGCTACCGCCCTAACAGCGTAAGTAGAATCTTAAATGACTCCGGTAAGATTGCTGATATAGTAAACAACTACATCGATATTTCCTTCAATTTTGGACCTACACTCCTCAGTTGGATTGAAATTCATCAACCAGATGTATATCAGCGCATTTTAGATGCAGATATGCAATCTATCGTTCAATTTGACGGTCATGGATCTGCCATTGCACAGGTGTATAATCACATCATAATGCCACTTGCCAATCGCCGTGATAAAGAAACACAGGTCATTTGGGGGATTGAAGATTTCAAGAAGCGATTTGGACGAAATCCAGAAGGTATGTGGCTGGCAGAAACAGCCGTAGATACTGAAACGCTCGAAGTTTTAGCTGCTAATAAAATTAAATTTACCATTTTATCCCCCTTTCAAGCAGCGCGCTATCGCAGGATCGGTACTTCTGAATGGATATCGGGGATAGATAGCAGGCGTGCCTACATCTGTAATCTTCCCTCAGGTAGGTCGATAGCCATTTTTTTTTACCACGCTGATCTTTCACAGGGGGTAGCATTCAAAGGATATTTAAACGACGGACGTTTTTTTGCCAATCAACTCATCAGTGCGTTTGATCCACATTCTACCGAACCTCAGCTAGTAAATATTGCCACAGACGGTGAAAGCTATGGACACCACCATCGCAACGGGGATATGGCATTGGCTTATTGCAATCACTATCTCAAAAGATTGCCAGACGTCAAAATCGCCAACTATGGGTTTTTTCTACGGAAATTTCCACCTCAATACGAAGTTCAGATTCATGAAAATTCCTCCTGGTCGTGTGCTCATGGCGTAGAGCGATGGCGCTCAGACTGCGGATGTAAGACAGGGGGAGAGCCACATTGGAATCAAAAGTGGAGAAAACCCCTACGTGAGGCTCTCGACTTCCTGCGTGACGAGCTTTCCCAAATTTTTGAGTCCAAAATAAAAGAGTTTTACCCCGACCCGTGGGAGCTTAGAAATAAATACATTCACATCTTTCAGCAGAGAAGTCGCTCAAAGACTCTGCGCTTTATAGAGCAGCATATTAATAAGGAACTTACAGAGCAGGAAATAATTACCATTGTTAGGTCTCTGGAGATGCAGAGAATGGCCTTGTACATGTATACTTCTTGCGGATGGTTTTTCAATGAAATTTCAGGAATCGAAACCATTCAGATTCTTCAGTATGCTGAGCGTGCCATACAGCTTGCAGAGGATGTAGCACAGGTGGACTTATATCCGCCACTGCTCGAAATACTTAGCAAGGCAGAGTCAAACATCCATTCTTTGGGCACCGGAGCTGATATCTACAGAAAGATGATCGTCCCGAAAAGGCTGTCTCTCACCCAAGTGGGAATGCACTATGCAGTGAGTACTCTCTTTGAAGAGAACGCGCGTAATCTGACTGTACTCAACTACGAATGTACCTCCGAGGAACTTACACGTATCAAAGCCGGCGGTCAGCTGCTTGTCATCGGGCAGACCAAAGTGCGTTCTAAGGTTACTCAAAGTCAAAAGCGATTTAGTTTCGTCATTCTGTATCTTGGCAATCATCACCTGATCGGAAACACTGCCGACAGCTTAACCTATGATGAATATGCATCACTGGTAAAAAAGTTTAGAGAATACTTTGACGCCGGAAATCTCACACAGGTTTTAGAACTTATCAAAGACAACTTTGCCTCCAGAACCTTCTCTTTCTTCGACCTATTTAAAGATGAGCAAAAAAAATTATTAGATCGTGTCCTGGACATTCAGGTGAAAAATGCCCTTGATTTTTATGAAAGAATAAATGAGCGCACCTTTCTGCTTCTCAATCTGATGCACAAAGAGGGTTTGACAATTCCAGAAATTTTAATTACCAATTTAAAGACTTATGTTGTCCAAAATCTTTATGACGAACTAGCGGATCCATCATTGCCAAATATTGATAAAATACACGAAATCGAACAAATCATCCTGAAATGGAAGTTTCGCATCCCGGTTGAGAAACTTAACTATGCAGCCACACTCAAAATCAATACCCTTGTCGAGGAATATAGAAGAAGTCAAAACATACATCTGGTAGTAGAGCTATCCATCGATTTACTCAACAGCCTGAAGTCCATAGGGGTTATGCCGCAGCTCAATGAATTGCAGGACCTCATGTTTACGATCATCAAAGAGGGTAAATTTCCTCAATCCGAAATGTTTGGTATTCTGCTGTTGGCCAACAAACTTGGAATGGAAATCAAAGGCAAACTTCACAAGCCCGCCTCATAGAGGTAGACAAGGTTACACAGTAATCTCCTTCCTTAGATAGTAAGGAAACTAAAAAAACGAACTTATCTGTTTTTATACATATCCTCGTAGTAGCGCTGATAGGTGCCTGAGGTCACGTTTTGCAACCACTCTGTATTATTCAGATACCAGTCGATAGTTTCAGATAGACCTTGCTCGAAGGTTACAGAAGGTTCCCAGCCCAGTTCGCGCTTGATTTTTGAGGCATCGATGGCATATCGACGGTCATGGCCGGGACGGTCTTTGACAAACGTGATCAGATTTTCAGAAGTACCTTCAGGCCTTCCCAGTTTTTTGTCCATTAGTTTACACAGAAGCCGCACTAAGTCAATGTTTTTCCATTCATTGAAACCACCGATGTTATAGGTTTCGTGATTCTTTCCGTGGTGGTACACCAGGTCGATGGCAATGGCATGATCTATTACATAAAGCCAGTCGCGTGTATACAACCCGTCTCCATAGACTGGAAGAGGTTTTTTGTGAATAATATTGTTAATGAACAAAGGAATCAATTTTTCAGGAAACTGAAAAGGACCATAATTATTCGAGCAATTTGTCACAATGTATCTCAGCCCATAAGTCTCCCCATAAGCCCTCACAAAGTGATCAGATGCTGCCTTTGAAGCAGAATAGGGTGAATTGGGATCATAAGGAGTTGTTTCAGTAAATAGGCCTGTGTCTCCAAGTGTTCCATAAACCTCATCGGTGGAAATATGATAAAACAGCGTTTCATGATATCTATCCTTCCAGGCATCGCGGCATGCATTCAGCAGGTTTACAGTCCCGATGACATTCGTTTTCACAAAAGCCATTGGATCTGCTATAGATCTGTCAACGTGTGATTCGGCGGCAAGGTGAATTAGGCCATCTGGTTGTATCTCAGAAATAAGCACCTGCATACGACTTACATCTGTGATATTTTCTTTTAAAAATGTGTAATTTGGCAGATGATCAATATCCTTAAGATTTTCAAGATTACCGGCATAAGTTAGAGCATCGAGATTATAAACGTGAACATCAGGATATCTGGTCACAAAACGCCTTACTACGTGAGAACCTATAAATCCTGCTCCTCCTGTGATAATGATTTTTTTCATGTAATTGAGTAATTTCGGAGAACAAAGAAAACGATGATCGATTTACCTATTTAAATTTTTTAGCTATAAGTGTTAAAAGTCATCTAATTCCTTGTATTTTGTCTTTTAAATATATGTCGATTGCTCGCTATTGCAAACAAAAAATTCTTTTAATGAATTGAAATACAGATTTATGCGATGTTGAGTAATAAAAATTTTTATTGAGAATGCAATTTGTTGAATAAGCTGGAAAAACTTTTGGATGATAAAAAAAGATATCTACATTTGCAATCCCAAAATTTTAAGCCGGCATAGCTCAGTTGGTAGAGCAGCTGATTTGTAATCAGCTGGTCGGGGGTTCGAGTCCCTCTGCCGGCTCACATTACAGAACGTTCTTTTAAACTCATCGATTGGGGAGATTCCAGAGTGGCCAAATGGGGCAGACTGTAAATCTGTTGCGAAAGCTTCGGAGGTTCGAATCCTTCTCTCCCCACAAGTTATTGGCGGAAGTAGCTCAGTTGGTAGAGCATCAGCCTTCCAAGCTGAGGGCCGCGGGTTCGAATCCCGTCTTCCGCTCAAAGGTAAGCCGTTGTAGCTCAGTGGTAGAGTGTTTCCTTGGTAAGGAAAAGGTCGAGGGTTCAATTCCCTCCATCGGCTCTGATTTTTTTTAATTAATCAACTTTAATTGAGCTTCTTAAAATGGCAAAAGAGCAATTTATCAGAACAAAGCCCCACGTAAACGTGGGTACGATAGGTCACGTTGACCACGGAAAGACCACCCTTACAGCTGCCATCACGAAAGTATTGGCCGACAAGGGATTTGCTCAGGCACGCAGTTTTGATTCCATCGATAATGCACCTGAAGAAAAAGAAAGAGGTATCACCATTAACACTGCCCACGTAGAGTACGAGACCGAGAAAAGACACTATGCGCACGTGGATTGTCCAGGTCACGCAGACTATGTTAAAAACATGGTAACTGGTGCAGCGCAAATGGATGGTGCCATTCTAGTGGTTGCAGCTACCGATGGCCCAATGCCACAGACCCGCGAACACATTCTCCTTGCTCGTCAAGTAGGTGTACCCAGAATAGTGGTATTCCTAAACAAAGTAGATATGGTTGATGATGAAGAGCTTCTCGAACTTGTGGAAATGGAAGTTCGTGAACTCCTTTCATTTTATGAATATGATGGGGACAATACTCCTGTAATAAAAGGATCAGCCCTAGGTGCTCTCAATGGCGAACCAAAGTGGGTAGATACTGTAATGCAACTCATGGATGCGGTAGATACCTGGATTGAAGATCCTGTAAGAGATAAGGATAAGCCCTTCCTCATGCCCATCGAAGATGTATTCACCATTACAGGACGTGGTACTGTTGCCACAGGTCGTATTGAAACAGGAGTTATTAACTCTGGTGAAGCTGTTGACATCATCGGCTTCGGTGACGAAAAGCTTACCTCCACTGTTACAGGTGTTGAAATGTTTCGCAAAATACTTGACAGGGGAGAAGCTGGTGACAATGTGGGTCTGCTGCTTCGCGGTATTGAAAAATCTCAAATTCGCCGTGGTATGGTTATATGCAAACCAGGCTCACAGACTCCGCACAAGAAGTTTAAAGCTGAGGTGTATATCCTTAAAAAGGAAGAAGGTGGACGTCACACTCCCTTCCACAACAAATATCGCCCTCAGTTTTACTTGCGTACAACTGACGTAACAGGTGAAATTATCCTTCCCGAGGGTGTAGATATGGTGATGCCTGGTGACAACCTTACTATCACTGTAAATCTTATCACCCCAGTTGCGATCAGCAAAAACCTTAGATTTGCAATCCGCGAAGGAGGTCGTACTGTAGGTGCTGGACAGGTAACTGAAATTATTGAGTAAATCATTGATATTCAGAATTTAAAAAGGTGTTTCGGATTCTACAGGTTCGAAACACCTTTTACCACTTACGGGTGTAGTTCAAGGGTAGAATAGCGGTCTCCAAAACCGTTGATGGGAGTTCGAATCTCTCCACCCGTGCAAATAGCGGTTTTAAACCACTTAATAATGGTCAATTCTATAAAAAAAGCATTTAGGGAATCCTATGTAGAACTGGTGCAAAAAACATCATGGCCTACTTTCTCCCAGATGCAAAAAACTTCAGCACTCGTGGCCTTGGCCTCTGTTATTATTTCGTTGGTCATCTTTGGGATGGACAAGATAATCACATTTGTTTTGGAGACGATTTATTCTCTCTTCTAACAGCCTTTAAAATAAAAATGACGGATAACAAAAAGTGGTATGTAGTACGGGCTATCAGTGGCCAGGAAAATAAAGTAAAGAACTACATTGAAAATGAAGTTCTTAGAAATAATTTGTCTTCTTACTTGGGCAAAGTACTTATCCCTACCGAAAAAGTCATTCAGGTACGAAATGGGAAAAAAGTTACCAAAGAACGCAACTACTTTCCTGGATATATCATCATAGAGGCTAACCTGGAAGGTGAGATGATTCATGTGATTAAAAATATCCCTGGTGTTATAGGTTTTTTGGGTGAAACGAAGGGTGGAGATCCAGTGCCACTGCGTCCAGCCGAAGTTAATAGAATGCTTGGCAAGGTGGATGAATTGACAGAAAGTATTGGAGTTACTCAAATTCCATTTGCCGTAGGCGAAACAGTGAAAGTGATTGATGGGCCATTTACAGGTTTTAATGGTGTAATAGAGAAGATTCACGAGGAGAAGAGAAAACTGGAGGTAATGGTCAAAATTTTTGGTCGGAAGACCCCTCTCGAACTCAGTTATATGCAGGTCGAGAGAGAATCTTAAAAGATATTGATGTGAGCTCAATATAAATTAATTTATTCAGTGCTGAAAATGCTTCCACTTCACGCACTGGAATTAAAAAAGAAGATAAAATGGCAAAAGAAGTAACAGCAATAATAAAACTCCAGGCCAAAGGCGGACAGGCAAATCCTGCTCCACCTATCGGTCCTGCCCTTGGTTCTAAGGGTGTAAACATTATGGAGTTCTGTAAACAGTTTAATGCTCGTACCCAGGATAAAATGGGAAAAATCCTTCCGGTACTTATCACTGTTTACGCAGATAAGTCATTTGACTTTATCGTTAAGACACCTCCCGCTGCCATTCAACTGATGGAAGCGGCAAAGATTAAATCAGGTAGTGCAGAGCCCAATCGCAAGAAAGTAGGAAAGGTGACCTGGGATCAAATCAGAGCCATTGCTGAAGACAAAATGCAGGATTTGAATGCATTTACAATTGAGTCAGCTATGAGTATGGTAGCCGGTACCGCCAGAAGCATGGGATTGACAGTCGTAGGGGATTCACCGTTAAAAAAGTAATGACGTATGGCACATCTAACAAAAAAAATGAAAGCTGCAACGGCTAAAGTTGATAAAAACAAGGCATACACCCTCGATGAAGCAGCTAAATTGGTGAAGGAAACCTCAATTACCAGATTTGATGCATCTGTCGATATTGCAATTCGCCTGGGCGTAGATCCGCG
>CALFUW010000076.1 GCA_937929815.1 uncultured Flavobacteriales bacterium
GATGAGAAAAAAATGCTTGCAGATCAAATCAAGCAAATGAAAGTCTTGCTCAACAGAATTTAACAAGGCCCGGAACTTTTTACCACTAAATACAGAAACCAGGCATAGCCAAAAAATCTGGCATATCTGAAAGCAGCCAAAATCAAATAGCTTCGGAATGGATATCTTACAGCTCCCGTGACAACACTCATCGGCGAAAATGGAAGGGGTGCAAGCGCGGAAACCACGATCAGTACTCCACCAAACTTTTTCAACAATCTGAACTGGTTCTGAAATTTTTCGTCTATCCAGTATTTAACAAACGAAACATTGTAGAGAAGCCTTCCGTATCCATAACTTATAATTCCACCCAGGTAACTGAGGGTAGCCAATATAAAAACAATGCGATACGGATGTTCAAAACTTTTAGCCCATACAATAAAAATATCAGGAGATAAAATGCCGGTAAAAGATTCGGAGAGGAATAAAATACCCATGATCAGCCAAACTGGATACTGATTGAGGTGCTTACATACAAAATGGTTAAAATCAAAAACATAGTGTGTCAAAATCCAAAAAATTCCCATAAACACCGAAATGGTCAAAAGAAGATTCCATACATTTTTACTGATGAAGGCATAAAATCCTTTTTTTTTATTGACGTAGTGAACTACTTCTAAGTATCGTTGCAGTCCTCTCTTTTTTTTCTCCAATGAGGAAATAATTTTGGTCGAAATTATAAAAGATTGTTTTTACACTGATTTTTTTGAGACTTTGTAATGTCTCCACATGGCAAATGCAATGATAGATACCAGGATATAGGGAACCGACATAAGAAATAAAATTCCTAAATTCAGATTTTTGGCACCCACATGACCACTGGAAGATTCGGCTACAGCTTTGCACATGGCGCATTGAGCGTGGACTTCAGATGTAAAAAATAATACCGGTACAATCAAAGCCATCAAAATTACATACGTCTTTTTCATAATCT
Organism: uncultured Flavobacteriales bacterium; assembly: GCA_937929815.1. Classification (GTDB taxonomy): domain Bacteria; phylum Bacteroidota; class Bacteroidia; order Flavobacteriales; family Schleiferiaceae; genus Thermaurantimonas. The sequence continues at coordinate 974 of CALFUW010000076.1, forward strand.
TTTAAACCGGATAATAAGGCGACATCAAAACATACACCAAAACACCCGTAACGGCCACGTACAACCAAATCGGATACGTATATTTAACCAATGCTTTATGTTTTGATATTTCCATAGTCGCCCCCCTGTAAATCGACATCATAGCAAGGGGCAATATAGGAACAGACAAAACGATATGAGAAATGAGAATAAAAAAATAAAGCGTACGTATAGGCCCCTCTCCTCCGAAAGGTATTGGGGGGTTGGACAATTTGGAAATCACATACGAAACCAGGAAGAGCGCTGACAGACCAAAAGCACCCATCATCACTGCTCTATGGAGCTGTATTTTTTTTCTGTAGATAAAAAAACCTCCCAGGATGAGCAACAGGGCAGTTGTGCCATTCAGAATAGCGTGAAATGCCGGAAGCTTTTTAGCTTGCGGAAAAGTACTCTTCAGACTGAAGAACTCCGGATACAGCATCAGAAGCGCAACCGCAACAGGAACAAGAATTGAAAGTATTGTAATCAGAGGAATAATGATTCGGTCATTTTTTTGAAGCGTTATCGACATGTTAGGATTTTTTTTGTTTTTTTCTTTTTAACGATTCCAGCTTCTCATATTCAGCGATTAAAACTGAAATATCTTCCTGAATTTCTTTGAGTGACATTTGATCAAGACTGCTGTAGGCTCCGATCAGATTGCCCGATTCATCTCTTCGGCACCGCAATCTGCCCTCCCAATCTACCAATACGACCAGTTCGGAGTGCAGAAAACCGCCAGGCGCCGTTTCGTCCTCCATAGCGTTTAAAAACAATGCACTTGCCAGTTCGTAGATCTTATCGCGTTTGCCGGTAATAAACTTCCAGACTTCTCTTTCTCCTACAGATTTTATACCTAACTGCTTTGCATATGCTTGTAGTGCCCCAATGCTATCTCTGTCTGGATCGACTGTAAATGAATAAATCTGAAAGTTTTCAAAACCTTTAAAACGATCAAAAATGCGCTCTTTTACGTGAAAATTCATCGGCCCGCAGATACTCGGACAATTTGTAAAGAAAAAATTTATTGCCGTAATCTTTCCTATCAGCGAATCCGAAGTTACCGGATTCCCAGTATGTGCAAGACCATGAAAGGCAGGCACTTTATACCGAATGGTGTCAAAATAGGTCGTTCCATCTTCTCTTGTTTGCAAAACCACTTCCACCGGACCGAAGTAATCCAAGGTTTTGAAAAAGACCTCTCGGGTGGAATATACAAACAAAAGATAAATAAATACGGGCAATAGAAGTACGGATACCAATAAAACACGCTTGAAAACAATATTCATCTCTTACTTCTGATTCCGTTTTATTATCAACAAGGAATCTTCAGTTATGGTTTTAGAATCCTGTTTTGTACAGATAAGAACCCTCTGTGAGGACAATAAAGGTCAGATATGGAATCAATATTAAAGTAGGAAGTGCAAGTGTCCATATCAGATTGGTTTTTTCGTACTTGACGTGCATGTAGTAAGCTACGATGTAGTATGCCTTGATCAGGGTCAGAATGATAAATATATGATTCAGCAAGCGTGTTCCCAACACTTCCACCATCAGTGCCGGCGGATGAATCAATCCAAGTAAAACTTCTACAGTCGTAACGATTAATAGGATGAAGAAAACAACCCAAATTGTGCGAACCATTTTTTTACTGTCGTGAACGTGTGCCATGATAACCAAATTTTTCAAAAAAATCAGACAAGATAGAAGAAGGTAAATACAAAAACCCAGACAAGATCTACGAAATGCCAGTACAATCCGACTTTTTCCACCATTTCATAGTGACCTCTCCGTTCATACGTACCAAGAAGAACGTTAGCAAATATTACAATGTTGATCACCACGCCTGAGAACACGTGAAACCCATGAAATCCTGTAATGAAAAAGAAAAAATTGGCAAACAAGGTGTGTCCGTATTCATTGGTGGTAAGATTAGCGCCTTGCACCACCTGTGCCTTTTTCATGAGTACTTCTGATTCAGCTCTGGAATATACATTTCCGATCTTTCCCGGATCCATGAGGCGGGCGTCCTTATTGGCCATAAAGGCAGATAAAACCTGATCTTCTGAAAACCGTTCGTGGTGATCTCCGTGTGCATGATCCCTTTGACCGTGAACTAAAGAAGCTAATGAAATCCGATTTTTGTCGGAATCGACGATGTAGTAGATTGAATTTTCTACCTTTACAGACCCATTATCTCCAATTATAAAATGATACCATTCCCAGGCTTGCGAACCCAGAAATATGAGCCCCCCCACTATGGTCAAAAACAACCACAATGCAACTCCATTTTTATTTTTTTGATTACCTTCGTTTACTGCCAACACCATGGTGACAGAGCTCATGATGAGAATAAACGTCATCAAAGCCACATATAAAAGTGGGTGATTGCCCTCCAATCCGGGAAAATGGGTAAAAACACTCTCGGGCACCGGCCATGTATCGGCAAATCTGAATCGGATCAAGCCATAGGCGGTCAAAAATCCTGAGAAGGTAAGGGCATCTGAAATCAAGAAAAACCACATCATCAATTTGCCATAGCTTGCGCCAAATGGCTCATTGCCCCCACCCCATACATTTTCATTATTGTCTGTCGTCAGACTCTGTGTAGCCATACAATAAATGATATTAAAAACTGATGCAATTTTAGCGATAAAAAGTTAAAAAGGTGTACAAAAAAATCCATACAAATCCTAAAAAATGCCAAAAGACCGCGGCCAGGGTATAACCTTGATGATCCTTCTCGGTATAAGTATTTTTAGATGCTTTGACAGAAGCTACACACAGCGCAATAAGCCCTCCAAGGATATGAAGAAGGTGTAAGAAGGAAATCGCGTAAATCCAACTCCCGGAAGTAAATGATCCCGGACCGGTAAAGAAGATGTTGCGGCTGATCAGATTTTGATATGCCGAAATCTGAAAATAACAAAAAAGTGCACCCGAAATAAGCGCAAGTACCATGTATAACCCAGCTTTGCGAATGTCTTTTTTTGCTTGATTCTGACCAATAAAAAGAAAAATGGATGAAATAACAACCGCGATCGTACTATAAACAAACTGAACGGGAAGTTTAAATTCAACCCATTGTCCGTTTTCCAACAAAAAACCTCTGCTGACAATATATCCGCTTACTAATCCTGCAAACAACATAAATATACTCGCCATGGATACCCAGAGCAGCGGTTTGGCCGCGCGCTTTCTCTGTTGTTTCAGGAGATATTGTTCGTCTTGCGAATCAGAATATTTTTCGGAAATCTCGCTCATTGAAACAAAAATTTATCCATTACAAAGATCACTTGAATCAACGTGAGGTACAAAATGCTGGTTCGCATCACTCCACGGGCATTGTAGATCGAAGGCTTGCGGTGTAACCTGTATGCAGACCAAATGAAATACAGCCCGAGTAGCAATACGATACCAGTTGAAAAAACAGTAAGGTGCAATCTTCCGGTGAAATGAAAAGCCGGAAGCACACTTACCACCACAGATGCTATTGCATACATCAATATCTGAAACGAACTTTTACTGTCTGGCCGGGCACTTGGCAACAGGGTGTAATTTACTTTTTTGTAGTCTTCGTGAAGAATCCACGCTATGGACCAAAAATGCGCAAACTGCCATAGAAACTGGAGAGCAAAAAGAGTTCCGGGTTCGATTCCGAATCGACCTGTGGCAGCCACCCATCCCAGCATGAAAGGCATGGCACCTGGTACAGCGCCCACAAACACCGCAAATGGGGTCATTGCTTTTAAAGGAGTATATGCAAAGACATACAGTATCAGCGAAATGAGTCCAAAGGAAGCAGTCAGAGCGTTTACCTTAAGTAGATAATACAGGCCAACAGCCGTCATGACCACAGCTGCCAGGTAGGCTTCAGGTACTCCTAATCTGCCCGTGGGCAAGGGTCTCTGTTGAGTTCGCGACATGCGTGCATCAATATCCTTCTCCATAATCTGATTGAATGCATTGGCAGCCATTGTAATGAGCAGACCCCCGATCATAAGGCTTGTGAAGGCTCTCCACTCAAATTGCGATGCACCAATCAAGTATCCGGCACCTGTGGAAAAAACGACGCTAAACGACAGACGGAGTTTCCCAAGAATTAAAAAGTCTCTCCACTTGGCAATGGTCAGATAGCTCGACAGAATTGCGTACATTTCAGTTTTTTACATTCAAGGCACAAAATTAAGACGATCTTGTTTCCTACTTGTTTTGAGCTTAGATGCTTTTTTGTTTGTTTTTTGAAACATTTAAGGCTTTGGATCATACCCAAAGAAGAGTCCATGAATCCATTCCTTACATTTGTGGTCGATCTCCGTTAATAATATTATCTTGTAAATGGACGTTGATCATTGGATGAACAGTAAGCCGTATTCGTTTTGGACAATCATTTTTTTTGTTTTTGCAACAGTCGCTGCCATTGGTCAAAACCGCTATTCTGTACAGGTTCATTTTGACTGGACATTCCGGACGGAGTTCTTCTCGTCCGAGCATTCTGCGCGATTGCCACATACAGCCGATAAAAACGTCCGGTACGATGAGAATCGCATACCATATTACCATTTTTCCACCCCTGTATCCACTTCTGCCGAACTGGATACTGTAATCATCACACAAGCGGTTTGGCGTGATCTGAGTGGTGTAGCCGATATAGCCCATGCAGAAAATTTTTCTTCGGAAAAATCACCTTACTGGCATTACATCATTGAGCGGGGCGGCCAATTTGAATGTGTAGTCGGAATTTCACTGATCAAATTTGAATCCAACACTTATTTCATTCTTCAATCCGGAAACATTGAAATCACTACAAAATCTCTCCCCGCTACAGTTCACCGTAAGCGCACTCAACAATTTGCCAGCACTTCGGTACTCAACACCGGCAAATGGCTGAAAGTAGGTGTTGATAAAGATGGTATATACAGGATCACTCCTGAGTTTTTATCCGCAAATGGCATCACGGGAGACATTCGAATCAATGAAATTGCCATCTATGGCAATGCAGAAGGTCTGCTCCCGGAAGTAGCGGGTGCCCGAAAGACAGATGATTTGATTGAAAATGCTGTTTTTGCTGTCGATGTGAATGGTGACGGTTTATTTAATGGAAATGATTACATCCTTTTTTATGCAAAAGCTGCTCACCGATGGGAGTACAACTCTTCGACCGGAAACTTTCAGCACATCTATCACTGGTATGCTGACAGGGGTGTTTATTTCATAAGGCTTGATCAACCAGGCGCCAAGAGAATAGCAACGGCACCGCAAGCATCCGGACCCCAAACCGGAATTTGTAATTCCTTTGATGACTATGCCTTCCTGGAGGAGTCAAAATTTAACATGCTTCGCACCGGGCGCCAATGGTTTGGAGATGTCTTTGATTTTCGCCTATCTTACTTGTATTCGTTTAATTTTCCCAATCCGGTCGTCGGCGAGCCATACACTATAACAATCAGGGCAATAGCGCGATCTACCATACCAGGTACATTTATGGAAGCACGACTGGGCACTCAGCCCATTGTTCAGCTCAATTTTCCAGCAGTGGCACAAGGTGATTTTTCAGATCGCTATTCAGCTGTAATCCAATCCGGAAATATAAATCCAGGTAATGGGGCTATTTCATTAAATCTGGTATTTAACAATTCGGCCAATCCAGGAGCCACTGCATGGCTGGACTGGATCCGAATCAATGGCCGAAGACAGCTCTCTATGACCTCCAATCAGCTTATATTCAGAGACTCCCGTACTGTAGGTCAAGGCAGAATTACTTTATTTCAAATTCAAAATGCCACACCGGGACTCATGGTCTGGGATGTTTCGCACCCTGCCAACTACCACGCCCTTACCGGATCCTTG
>CALFUW010000077.1 GCA_937929815.1 uncultured Flavobacteriales bacterium
AGTGCCATTGCCAGAGAGGCTGCCAACGCAATGGAAAATGCCAGTTCGCGTGCATAGACATCGTCCACTTTCCCGGCCGAAAATGCTGCGGAAATTCCAATAGGAATCAGAAGATTGGAAGCTGCAGTATTGGAAATAACCGTGGAAAGCAATAGCGTGGCAATCATTAACGATATTACTAGTATGTCTTTATTTTCAGGAAGATAGTCTATTACCATCAAATCTAAGCCCGTATCGGACATACCCCTGCCAAGGGCTATACCTCCTGCTATAAGAATCAGAACATTCCATTCCAGATTGTTGATATCGGCCTTTTTTATAAGTCCTGTCACTGAAAACACTACTACAGGTATAAGCGCCACTACACTGGTAGGCAATCCATGGACTTTTTCGGTCATCCAGAGCCCAATCGTAAGGGCAAAAATAGTCATTACAAATACTTTCCTTGGGTCTAATTCGCTGGATTCTAATTCAATGTATAGTTTGGGTGTCTTAGGAGGATAAAATTTTATCAATAGAAAGATCATGATGCTCATAATTATGATGCAAATCGGAATACTTATTATCATCCAATCTATAAAATTGATTCCGATGCCCTTGTTGTTGAGAAATCCAAGTGCTATGGCATTTGGAGGAGAGCCGATCGGTGTGCCCATTCCGCCGATGTTGGCCGACAACGGAATAGACAGCAAGAGGGCTTTCTGGAATTTTTTTTCATGCTCCATTTGTGTGAGTATCGGGCTGATCAGCGTGATCATCATGGCAGTAGTAGCTGTATTGCTCATCCACATGGAGAATAGTGCCGTAAATGCGCTGATGCCGATAATCAGTTGGACAGGTGACTTTCCGAAGTGCCGAAGAACCCATGTAGCCAGGGTGCGATCTACACCGCGTTTTACACATGCATGAGCAAGGATGAATCCCCCTAAAAAGAGGTAAATGATGGGCTCTGATAGCGGCTGAAAGTACCATTTGAAGTCTGGTTGTTGTGCCTTGTCTTCAAATCCAAGAGCAGACCAGTCGCCGGGATTGGCGAGTAAGAGCACCTGCAAGCCAATAATCAGCAATGAGGTAGCAAACAAAGGAATTGCCTCGGTAATCCACAGCAAACAGGCAAAGGTGAAAATAAACAGCATTAAAGCAGCCTCTTTGGGCATTGCCTGATTTTTGGCGTAGAAGTATATTCCCAGGGAAATAAATAGTAAAGTGAGAAATATACTGATGGCTCTTGAATCCCATCTTGGGTTGGAACCGGCTATTTTCGTGTGATCCTTTATAAAGTCAAGGACTTCCTCAATCTTTCGTGTGGGATAGCTACCGATATAGACAGCATCTTTTGCCAATTTTGAGAAGTTAACCCGACCCGTTTTTTTTGAAATCATTACAAGGTGATGTATCTTTTTATAGGTAAAAATAGGTTTATTACCGGGGCTGTCATTATGATTTTAAGCAGTAGGATGTCCTAAATAATTCTTAAGCCCGCTTCGGATCTTAGATTCTACGGATCTCACAGACTTCCAAATTCCGATCAAACTGTTTTAATCTGTTGAAAGTACTATGAGTTCTACTCTCCGATCAAGTGGCTGAGGACTAGGAGTCTTCTTGACTATTATGCCACCATTTTCTACTCGAATTCTGCCCGGCGATACCCCCTCTTGAATGAGAATTGCACGCACGTATTCCAATCTTTTACCAATGATCTGAAAATTCTTTGAAGGTGATCCGGTGTTGTCTGCATATCCTCTCAACAGAATAAACGATGACGTGGAGTCGGCTAGATATTTTGCGATATCTCTCAGGTGGAGCTCTTCAGCTGAATCTAGAGATGTCTTACCGGACTGAAAGTACACGGCGGATCGCGTTTTGAATCCTGCAATGGTACTAAAAGGAACCCTGTTTTCTGTAAGTGTTGCTTCCGGTTGTTTCTTAATAGAATCCAACAAGGCAGGAGGAGAGGCGGCAATGAATATCGAATCTGATTTTCCTTCTTGAATAGTATCTGCCTTTGGATGGCTTTGTCGCGCTGTGATCTGCTCCGTAAGTAGTTGGAGAATTCGCGTTTGCTGTTCAAGGATTCGGACGATATCGCTGTTTTGATTTGTATCCGGAGGACTTGACGGGGCTTGTACAGTTTTGATGGAGCTTGATACCGAGACCGCCGGTTTGCTAGCTACGGCCGTCCCTGGTGAAGCGCTTTTGTTTAATTCTCTTGATGGGGAAGCTGGTGCAGTAGAGATAGTTTTTTGCTGATTGGGTGATGCAGTTGTCGGTTGGGTGATGGCCGGAGCCGAAGTAGATTGGGGTGTGCCCTGAGTTTTCGGGCGCTCAGAAGTTGGCTCATCGGGCAGAGTGGAAGGTTCTGCTCGAGAAGTTGTTGCTTTTTTCTCCGCGGGCTGTTCAAACGAAGGAGTTGTATTTTGTAGTTCTTCGGTGGTTGCATCATCATTATCTCCTTCAGGGAGAGGTAGGGGTTGCATTTGAATCTTTGGAGAGGTCAATGTCGCGGGAGCAGAAGCGGTTTTTACCGCTACAGTCTGAGGGATTTGAGCGAGTGTCTTTTCGGACACCTCCACCCACAAAGACAGGCTGTCCGACTCTGAGCGGATACTCTGCAAAAGCGTTGTGAGGGAGTCCCGCTGTCTTTCGAGTAGTTTTTGACGTTGAAATATATTGACACTCATGCTATCTCGTACCGATTTTGGAAGTATAGTATCTAGATGCAACTCGTTGAGCATTTGTTTCAGATACTGCACACTATCCACCGCTGTAGTTATTTGGGATTCGATATTAGATGCTTCTGCAGTCAGACTGGCTGCTCTTATCCGGCCTTCTACGATCTGTAGTCGATTGATTGCCCGATAGAGTTTGATTCGAAGTTCATCGATATCTTCTCGTTGAGATTGAATGAGAAACAGAAGTGAATCTTCTACTGTGGTGGCACTTTGGGTCAGCTGTCTAATGGCGGGATCGAAAACACTAGGTCGATTCTCTGTGCCTGGAGGCGGTGCAAATCCTCCAATGGTCGGAAATTTTCTGAGCCTTCTTTTGCTTCCGAAGCTCCATTGGATGCCGACGGAATGAAACAGATAGGAATCTGAAAAAAGATTATCACCCCTTTGGGACGTAGTAAACCTTCGGTCTGTAGGGTCAGAAGCTCTCTGCTGCAATGTACTGGTGAATTGTGTGGGATATTCACCGCTGATGTCATCGAGATAATCTGTGGCAGTGAGGGTATATTGTGTGGAAATATTAAGGTCCAGCTGCCGTGAGAGACGCAGTCGTATGCCAAGTTCCAACCTTCCTCCAAAGGAAAAAGTGGAATAATCCACACCTTCTGTTTTCAGGCCAGTCAAGAGCGTTTCATATATGCCCTCTTGTCTCAGATTTGGATCCGAAAGGTTGTAAAAACTTCCCTCGCTGTCTAGGAGATCCCCGAAAGTTTCAAAACTTAACGCCACGAGGTGAATGCCGAAATACGGAGCTAAAAGTGATCTTTGGGATAAAAAACGAAAATTATCCGTTTTGAAGATCAGCCCAATAGAACCATCGTAAATCGATGTCTGCGCATTGAGTCCACGGTTGAACAGCGGTGCCTCTGTCCAAAGAGTGCCGTCGGGCTTAACGAAGCGATCATTGGCGCTGAAGTTGAAGTTTCCAAAAGTCATTTTAAGAGACAAGGTTGGGTTCAATGAGCGCTCTGCACTCACCTGCCAGGATGCAGCAGGAAAATATTCCTGATTGAATGTGTAGAGGTGGCCCAATACCCTGCCGACTCCGTCGCCTCTCAGTCTGTACGGGGTTAGATCTCCGTAGTATGTCGAAAAACCACCATGAACACCCACGCGCCATGCATAAGGATATAGCTGAGCTGTGTTGAGCAAAGGTGCCAGCACTACTGCCAGGAAAATCTTTTTCATCTTCTTCGTTTTTTGTCAAATCCGGCCCATACATTTAATTCCAGGCTGATACCTGTGAATACAGCAGCATTCAATTGAGTACTGCCGTTTCCGTTAGCATCAGAAGATAGAAGAGTGGCACCGAGATTAAACCTTGCCACACGAAAGATCTTGTACCCCAGAGCGGCATAGATGGGCAAATTCACAACAGGGCCAGAATATTTTGTGCCCGAAAATTCGAGATCTCTGAGCATCACCCCTACAGACAGAGAGGCATCTCCAAGATATCTGGCAAAGGTTCTGTTGGCCAGCGGTATTGAGATCCCTGCATAAGGAGCTGTATTGTAAACCAGATTTGAGAAATCGCCTTCCCAATACACAAATCCATATCCTATATTTATCGGTAGTACCCCGGGAAGTTTTTCGGTTCGGGTAATTATGGTTCGTTCTTCTGCGATGATCAGCATATTGTCGCTCAAATACTGTGTTGCTTCGCTTTGGGCCAGTTGGATTAATTCTGAAATCAACCTTTCGGCATACCCTACGCGTTGAGATTCATTTTTGGATTTGCTTATGATGTTAAAACGCGCATTGCTCAGGCTTTCGCGTTCTATCTGACGCATTTTAGCTGTGAGAATGCTGCTGAATCCAGTAAAAGATCTTCCTCCAGCGTGTCTGAAATCACTAAGCCCCTGATGCACAACTTCCTCAAGGGTTTTTTGCAAGCTTTTAGCAGACTGCTGGCCAATAATTCTGTTTTTACGAAATATGTAGTTGGCACGTATTACGGCTTCAAGATTGGCGTCAAGCGAAAGTTGAAGAGCTCTGAGTTGCTCGGGTGTGGCATCCTTAAAATATAAAAAACGGAAGACGTACTGTTTGTTGTCGTGAAGAGGATCTATTTGGATTTCAAATCGTTCGGCCATCATATTAAATGGCCTGACAAAAACACGAGAGAGCAAAGGGTCTTTTTTCTCAGATTTTTCATATACGATCAATTCAACCCTTTTGATCTCCTGAGGTAGCTCACCCGACACACGAAATGGCTCCTCCGCCGGTAAGTTTGCACCACCGTATAATTGATTTTTTAATATGTCAAATGGGATATCACGGACTAAGTCCTGACTGTGGATTTCATTGTTTAAAAAGGCGCCTACACTCAAAAACAATAAAAACAGCAAGGGTAAATTTTTCATTTGATTTTTTTGACGCAAATTAAATTTTATAAAAATATGAAACGATACACTTTGAAATGATTTTTTCCCTTTTTAAATTGAAAGTTACTACGTGTTCAAAGGATTTACACTTATAAGATTGGTGGTATGCATTTCATTCAAATTGCCACTTCACCGGATATATCTTTGCGAAAAAATGCTCTACATGCAATCCATATCAGGTATTATTAACCCGGATGTTTTAGAAAAAAAAGAAAAATTCGCTCAAGAATTTAAGCACGCCCAGCCCTGTAGACATATTGAGATTAAAGACTTTTTGAATCCCGTCATAGCTGATCAACTCTTTGAGCATTTTCCCCCTTTCGAAACCTTGAATGTCAAACGAAAAAGCATTAATGAAGACAAAGCCGAGGATTACCACTTCGAGCGCTGGCACCCTGTATTTTCACAGGTGAGAGATGCTGTTCAAAGCGCAGAATTTTGTCAATGGATCAGCGAAGTGACTGGCATTGAAGGACTTCATTCCACACAAGACAGTCTTGGTAGTGGACTACACCAGGGCAAAGACGGGAGTTTTGTAGATGTACACGTCGATGTGAATATGAATCCCGAGAAAGGTTTATGGAGGAGAATAAATTTGCTCATATACCTAAATAAATATTGGAAACCTGAATACGGTGGAGACCTGGAGCTGTGGGATGCACAGATGAAAAATTGCATAAAAAAAATACCTCCGATGCACAACGTCGCAGTAATCTTCTACACAGATGACAATTCACCCCATGGATACAACCGAATTCGTGTACCTGAGCATGAAAGTCGCAAATCATTTTACACATATTACTACACACCTATTGGTGAGGGATTCTCATACAGAGATTCAAAATTTCTGCCAAGACCTGATGAAAGTTTTTCTAAAAAACTGATTACCAATGTGAAAGAGTCTTTGAAAATCAATACAAAAAAAGTTTTAAAATACTTTGGTGTAAAAAAACTTGATTTTCAAGACAAAAATTAAAATATCATCCTCTAATTGTCCTTAGTTTATACATATTTGCGCCTGGCTATTTTTGAGTGAATGAATATTCTGATCATTGATGACAATCAGATCGATTTGTTGATCAATCAACGTGTGGTGCTAAACATACTGCCTGATGCCCATGTAAAGTCGAGCATTTCGGCAATTGAGGCCATACAATATCTCAATGAAATCACAGAGCAAGATCGGAAAGACTTGCTTCCCGATATCATTCTATTAGATATTCGAATGCCGATGATGGACGGATTTGAATTCTTGGAGAAACTAAGTGACATGTCTTGCCTAAAAATAAAAATACCTAATGTCATCATGGTTACCTCCTCCATTGATCCGATGGATATAAACAAGTCCAATGAGAATGCTCTTGTAAAAGGATTTATCGGTAAACCTTTAAAAATCAATCAACTTAGAGAGATTTTAAAAAATTTAAAGCTTTAGAGCTCGAAGCATCTCTCGCTTTCCTGCCGGCCCGGGAATCTTTTCGACCAGAAACCCTACAGATGTCAGTGCTCTGCGCACATCCCCTTTCGAAGAATAGGTGACCCATACTCCCGGTTTGTTCAGCATGTCAAAACATTTTTTCAGTGCTTCCGAAGTCCAGAGTTCGGGTTGAGCCCCAGGACTGAAAGCATCGTAATAGACGACATCTATGGTTTCTGGTGCTACGGTGACCTGATCAAACAATGTATTGTACATTCTGATTTTAAAATCTTTGTCGGGCAGCGCTACTCCATTTGAATCAAATAAATGAAATTTTTCGACAAGTTCCGGGCTCAGACCTGGAATCGTAGAGTAGTTTAAAACCCTGGCTGTATCAAGTCCCACCGGGAATGCCTCCACTGCAGTGTATGTGACTTCTATGCAGCTTGATTTGGCAGACAGATAGGTCAGCATTGCATTCAGACCGGTGCCATATCCCATCTCAAAAATGCGAAGTCGTGACGGTGCAAAGCGGCTTAAGAAATAATGAAACCCTTGCTTTATAAAGACATGTTCGGACTCCTGAAGAGCTCCATGCATGCTGTGAAAGGACTGATTGAGAGCAGTATTGATGAGTGTACGAGAGCCGTCTTTAGTTTCCGCTACCTGAAACATGCTGCGGGATATCTACATAGAGTTTTTTAATCTTTGGAATCGGACCTTGGCAAAACTGTTGATGGCAGTTCACACAATTGTTTACCAGAGCATTAAAAGCCTTGGGAATATCGGATTGGGTTGCTTTTTTTAATTGAACTACTGATTCAATCCACGCATCTGCCATCGTGTGGTACACCTCATTGATTTCCTCGGGATCTGTAGCCTCTGCCGTGTGAAGTCGGTCAAGCCAATCAGGTACTTTTGTCATGTCGAGGGTACCCATTTCGATATCTTTTTTCCACTCTGAGACCATCTTATCCATCCTACGCATAAGCAGTGCCAACTCGGACATTTCAGGTCTTTTCCTTATACTTTCATCGCTGTCTGAAGATTCTTTTTCAATGGCGGATTGACATGACAGCACAATGCATACTAATGTCAAGAGTGAAGCCAAAAAGGCCAGCCGTTTATTTGATGATAACACCATTGGCCATAAACGTTATGCTGGTTTCAGGTTCTGTTATGGCTGCAATCTCTTCTTCGGATTTTCCTGCATCATGTGCTTTATGGCGAAGCCAATCTAAATCCTGGACTTCAAGTTTTGCATATCCTTCCATTATTGCGGTATATCCAGCTGCATTTTTGGGCACAAAAAATTCGTAGTCTTTAAACCTTACAACCATACTTTTCCCATTTCCAAGGTCCACGTCCATCCAGCACCCTTTTTTCTGACAGCATTCATTGATGGTGCCACGTACTTTTACAAATACAGAATCACCCTCTTGGAGCATGGTGAGAAGTTCAGAGGCATCGATTGCACCTTCGTCTGTGATTTTTTCACCGAAAAATCCGGTAGGTGAAGCATCTGATTCCGAATCAGAAGTATTCGTCCCTGAGTCTGCGGTTGTGTTACAACTGATTAATGCAAGAGGTATGAGAACACACAAAATTTTACCTATGACTTTCATCTATTTTGTTTTTGCAAACTTATGAGTTGAGATCGATTTACAGAAGACTTTCCCATCTAATTTCGATCGATGTGTACCTTTGTTTCCGGGAAAACGATTTTTTTGTAATATTATTCTTCGTAATGAAAATTTTAAGGGTTAATCAATCAAGAATTGATAGTATTGATTTTTCCAATCTTCCGTTTGGAAAAGTGTTTACCGACCACATGTTGATATGTTCCTTTGAGAATGGACAGTGGGGCGAACCGGAAATACGGCCGTTTGGTCCAATCCCTATGTCACCGGCTACTCATGCATTGCACTACGGTCAAGCCGTCTTTGAAGGGATGAAAGCCTACCGCAAATCCGATGGAAAAGTGGGTATCTTCAGGCCGGAAGCCAATTTCAACAGATTAAACCGAAGTGCAGAGCGAATGACCATTCCTCAGGTTCCAAAAGAAATCTTCATGGATGGATTGATCGAACTGGTCAGGCTTGACCAAAAATGGGTACCGGAAGGTGAAGAATTATCTCTTTACATCAGGCCGTTCTTGTATGCATCATCCGAATTTATCGCGGCCAGACCTTCAGAATCCTATGTGTTTTGTATCCTCCTCAGTCCATCCGGGCCATACTACAGTGGATCGGTCAAAGTAAAAATCGAAGAAAAGTATGTGCGGTCCGCTGATGGAGGAGTTGGGTTTGCAAAGGCTGCAGGCAATTACGGAGCTGCCTTTTACCCCACACGTTTGGCCCAGGAAGCAGGCTATACCCAAATTATTTGGACAGATCACAAAAATCATTCGCTGATCGAGGAGTCCGGCACAATGAATGTAGCAATGGTCATCGATGGTGTATTTCGTACGCCGGCTTTAAGTGACAGGATTCTGGCTGGTATTACCCGAGATAGCATTCTCACTATTTTGAGAGACAACAAGTTTCCGGTGAAAGAAGGGCCTATCACAGTGGATGAGCTCCTCACTGCTGCCAGAGAACAAAGATTATCTGAAATGTTTGGAATGGGTACGGCTGCTGTCATTAGTCCCATTTCTCATATTGGATACCGCGATGAACTGATTGAAGTGCCCACGCCAAAAGATGGAATTTCTGCCTTTGTAAAAAAGACGCTATCAGACATTCGTCGAGGTCGCGTAGAAGACCCGTATTCGTGGATGGTGGATGTAATCTGATGCAGGACATTATTTATTTCTGTCTGAAATTTTGCCTTTTTGAAATAAGAATATAGGCACGTGGCAGACACTGAAGTACACAGAGAACCTATTTTACTTCATAGCAATGACTCGAGCACTGATACCTACTGTCAGTGAATTAGCGTTGCGTTGGAATAAGTATATTGAGTCATGGAAGAGATTGATTTCAAAAATTTAAGAAATTAAGTTAATGAAAATTGTATACTCTCTCTATTCCTTCAATGGTTCTTACTTCAATGGTCTTTGGTGGTTTTAAAAAAAAAGACGGTCAAAAAACACTTTTCAGGCAAACTTAAACTTTAAAAAAATCCTGAACACTATGGCCACGCCGGGATTACCGAAGGTAAATACCAAGACGGTTGAGCATCTCTTCACATTTTCTACCATGCATCTCCAATTGACGCAACTACATATACTATTGAAAATCAACCGGTGTATCCCTTTACAAGTCAATATAAATTCAACGCAACTGAATCCATTAAAATATTTCCTTTATTTGCATCATAGTTAATAGGGAGGAAATCACTGAAGAAAATGGCATGGTTTAAACGAAATAAAGAAGGCATAACCACGAGTACATCCGAGAAAAAAGAAACTCCTGAGGGATTGTGGTACAAATGTCCAAGATGTAAGGTGATTACTGCGATCGAGGATCATCAGGCAAACTTATGGGTATGCAGCAATTGCAATTATCACGAAAAAATTAATGCAAAAGAATACTTTAAGATACTCTTTGATGAAGGGGAGTTTACCGAGTTAAACCCCAATATGAAATCGTTGGATCCCCTGAATTTTGTCGATACCAAAAAATACTCGGATCGCCTGGCTGAGACCATTAAAAAAGTGAAAATTAATGAAGCAGTAACTACAGGCATTGGAAAACTCAAGGGCCAGGACATCGTCATAGCAGCCATGAATTTCAACTTTATCGGTGGTTCTATGGGCAGTGTCGTGGGCGAAAAGATTGCCAGAGCCATGATATATGGCATCGAAAACAAGATTCCCGTCATGACCATATCCAAATCCGGTGGGGCACGCATGATGGAAGCTGCCTACAGTCTGATGCAAATGGCCAAAACATCTGCCCTAATCGCACGCATGAGAGAAAGAGGTATTCCTTATATTTCTCTACTAACAGACCCAACCACCGGTGGCGTGACAGCCTCCTTTGCCATGCTAGGAGATATCAACATTGCCGAGCCCGGAGCTTTGATAGGTTTTGCCGGGCCCAGGGTGGTGAAGGAAACAATCGGGAAAGATTTGCCGGATGGTTTTCAGACCTCAGAATTTCTGCTTGAACACGGTTTTATCGATTTCATCGTAGAACGGAAAAACATTCGTGAAAAAGTGGATTTATTTTTGAGATGCGTAAAATAAATTTAACTTTAAATTTCCGCTCTAATATGTATCTTTGCCGGCCACAAAATCAGATTAATTTTTAATTATTCATATGTACCTGACTACTGAAATTAAGCAAAGTATCTTCGCTCAATACGGAGGTTCAGCCCAGGACACCGGTTCTCCGGAAAGCCAGATTGCACTCTTTACTTACCGAATCAATCACCTGACCGATCACCTTCGCAAACACAAAAAGGACAAGAGTACTGAAAGAGCACTTGTAATGCTGGTCGGTAAGAGAAAAAAATTGCTTAATTATTTGAAAGAAATTGATATCGAGCGTTACAGGAAAGTCATTAGCGACCTTAATATTCGCAAGTAATTTCGTTTTCAAAGTTCTTTTTAAGAAAAAAGGGCATCAACCAATGATGGCCTTTTTTCGTTTTTAATAAGATATATCTTAATATGATTCCAACACCAATTACGCAAGAAATAAAACTAAGTGACGGTCAGTTAATTACCATCGAAACCGGCAAGCTTGCCCGCCAGGCGCATGGAGCTGTCGTCGTAAAATCAGGTTCCACCATGCTCCTTGCTACAGTGGTATCCAATGAGGATCCCATTGAGGGTATAGACTTTATGCCTTTGATGGTAGAATATCGGGAGAAATTTTCATCTTCCGGACGCGTTCCCGGA
>CALFUW010000078.1 GCA_937929815.1 uncultured Flavobacteriales bacterium
TTGATCAGTCGTTTTTTAGCGAAGCTGTGGCTGGCAAACCATCCGGCGGCCACACCTACGAGTAAGGATGTTACTGCAATTACAATTTCCATGTCGTTGTGAAAATAATTTAATAAAAAAACCCGCACTGAATGAGATGTCTAAACCCCTTTAGACATGTTTAGGAGGCCGGAGTAGCTTCAAGTTTTCGCTGGAAACTGTTGTTTCATCGATGACGGGCATCGATTGCGACCTGCTTTAGTCTCTCCAGGCAGATTTCCTTATTGGATTTGCTGTTGAGTTTAGCACATAGTTCTTCAGTGCGGGCAGTAGGTTTTTTAAAAAAAGAACGTTAGGCTGATGGAACATCCTGTACACCTGATTCGAGCATGGAATATATTTCAGATAGCTGATATTCGAGTTTTTGTGTTTCTTCAAGCTGTTTTTTCTCAGCTGTCAGAAGCTTGTTGGCTAGTTGGAGAGCACACATGGCTAAGAGATCCTGCTTGGATGCCACGTCATAGTTTCGTTCCAGTGTGGTGATATTTTCTTCTATGATTTTCACCGCCTGGTGCACAATCTGCTCCTCTGTACGTCGAATTTTCAGAGGATACCATCGACCAGCGATCTGAACTTTTATTTTTAAATAGTCTCCGGAGTGTATTTCCATAGATTTTTACTGCTCAATCAGGGCAAGACATTTATCAATTTCCCGCACCAATTCATTTATTTTTGATTTGGCTTGAATTGAAAAAATCTTTTCGCTTCGGTCCAAATCGTTTTGAAGGTTGCTTTGTTGTTCGATGAGCTCGGCGTTCTGACTTTGGAGTTCGGTCAGGCGCTTTCTCAACCGAATGATCTCGGCATTCATCCGAATATTTTCTTCCTTGAGAGAATTGCAAAGGTTAGTAACTTCTATTACTTTGATTTTGAGTTTGTTAACCAAATTCTCCAAAGGATTCATATTCGGCTTTCACCTTCGTGACAAAGGTAGGCTGTTATGTGTTCACTTCAAAACAAATAAACTAATGATGTAATCAAATTGATTAATTGAATGATATTCAAAACAATAGTTTTTTGTAAAAATTTATTTAACCGGGATTAGAGCCTGGTTTTAATGCATAGAAGTCGACCTGATATTTCCGGCCAGTGTCTTGTAGCCGGTCTATGCTTCGATCAGTTTGTTGAGTTGGTCGGCGATTTTACGGTCATTCGACAATCGAGGTAGTTTGTTCTGTCCTCCGAGCTTGCCCATTGATTTCATATAAAGGTTGAAAGCGTTTTTAGGAAGTATGCGCACCACGGCTGGCCTTAGAATTTTTCCTTCGATTAAGTCCCGGTAGTACACGTTTTTTTGCTGTAGAGAAGCATCGAGCACTTGGGAAAACTTCAAGATATCTTCCGGTAATTCATTGAATTCGATCCACCACTCGTGATAGGGGAGCCCACCCTCGGGCGGGGTCACTTGTGGTGCCACGGTAAATTCGTTGATCCTGCCTCCGTGTGCTTTCAGTGCCTGCTGTACGGCATATTCCACCTCGCTTGCGATAACGTGTTCGCCAAACGACGATATAAAGTGCTTTATTCTTCCGGTCACACGGATACGAGGCGGAAGGGTGGAGACAAATTCGATGGTGTCACCGATATTGTAACCCCACAGTCCGGCATTGGTATTTAATATCAAGACATAGTTGACTCCGGTTTTCACTTCTCCGATGTGATATCTTGGGGGATTGGGCTCAAAAAAGGCGTCGGCCGGAATAAATTCAAAAAAAATACCTCCATCGAGCACCAAAAGCATGTCGCTGCTATCCGGCTGGTCCTGGTATGCGATAAATCCTTCGCTTGCGGGATAGAGTTCTAATGTGTCCACGGGCCTCCCAATCAGTTTGTTGAAAACTTTCTTATAAGGCTCAAAAGATACACCGCCGATGACCAGCAGAGAAAAGTTTGGAAATACCTCTGAAACACACGACTTGCCGGTATATCTGAGCAGACGCTCAAAGTACATCTGGATCCAGGGAGGAATACCGCTGATCAGTCGCATATCTTCTCCGGCAGTCTCCTGAACGATTGCATCGATCTTTTCCTCCCAGTTTTCGATGCAGTTGGTCTCCCAGGTAGGCATTCTGTTTTTTTGAAGGTATCCTGGCACATAGTGCGCCACAATTCCAGACAGGCGACCTGTTTTGATCCCCGAAGTTTCGGTCAGAATCGGACTGCCTTGTAAAAATATCATCTTGCCATCTACAAAGTCGGCATTGCTGCGATAGTGTATGTAGTGTAGCAGCATGTTTCGGGTGGCGCTGATATGGAAAGGAATGGAATCACGGCTGATGGGGATGTATTTAACACCGGAGGTAGTGCCGGATGTTTTGGCAAAATAAAGAGGCTTTCTGGGCCAGAGCACATCAGACTCACCGGACTTGATGCGTTCGATGTATGGTCTGAGACCTTCGTAATCCCGGACAGGGATATTTTTCTTAAAGTCGTTGTAATCGTGAATCCTTGAGAAGTTGTGGTCCTTTCCAAACTGAGTATCCCGGGCTTCGCTGATTAACTTTTTCATCCATTTGTGTTGAGTTTCTACCGGATGTGATGACCAGCGTCGGGTCGATCGGACGATCTGCGCTGCATACATACGGGCAAGAAGGGATTTTAATGACATTTACTTTCTCAAAAATTAATGAAGAGTTGGGGATTTATCGGCTGACCTTTTTGCCATAATTCAAATGCAAATATGGGTCTGCTCTCTGGTTCGTTTGAGCTCTCTACAAATGAAATTACTTCTCCTGTCTGCACTGTCTGACCTTTGCGCTTCAGCGGAAAAGCCAGATTGCGATACACTGAGATAAGATCATTGGCATGCTGGACGATAACTACATGATTCCAGGTGGGGCTGAATTCCGAATATATGATAGTGCCGTCGAAGACGGACTTGACCGCCTCCGAATTTCCGGTCATAATTTCCAGGTGATAGCGTCGGTTTTCAGAATCAAATGCATTGATCACGGTGCCCTTTACGGGTTTGAAGAGCAAAAGTGCTGTTATAAACTGCTCTCTGCTAATCGGTTGGAGGTTATACATCTCTTCGAGTTCGATTTCGTACCGAAGGATGCTGTCGTTTTTTCCGATACTAAGGTCTACAGATTTGGTAGTTTCCTCAGAGAGTTTTCGGATATCGATGGTATCAGATAGGATGTCGATTTCGCCGTTGATGACTGCACGGATGGTTTTAAGGTATTGATCGGTGTATTGCATCTGTTTTTCAAGCGAATCTGCGGTTCGGGCATTTTGAATGGCCAGTCGCTTGAGTTCCGTGCTGGAATAACCCGGAATGAACTCTTTCAAAGGAGTAAATGCAATAATAAAGGTCGTGGTAATCACCAACAGCAAACTACCTCCCGCAACCAGCGTGAAAACAATGGGCTTTGTAAGCTTAATTGAAAGTCGTTCCTCAAAATTTTCGTCGTTGAGGATGACAAGTCTGTAACGGTTTTTAAAGGATTTAGATAATCGACTTCGTAGCGACATTGCGGCAAAATTATCTAAAAGTAATTGGAATGTTAGGTGGTTTGGTAAAATTTACAAGTCAAATGGGATTTGTCAACTATCTTCACCAGACATTTGCTCGTGGATCGAACGCAATATTTCAAGGTCAATTTTGAGAGCATATTTGGTATAGTATTCCAATGTTATTTTATGTTTTTTATCTTCTGTAAGGTCAGGGATAAATTCGTTTAAATCAATCAAGGAATCCTGAATGTTTGAATATCCAATTAAAGACAATCTTCCGGATAGTATTTTTACTATGTTAGAGATATTGATTCCAAATCTTTTGTGTATGGAAGGTAGGAATAATTTTGAGTAAAAAACATATAGGATTACGTCATTAATACGCTTTTGAATAGGGATTTTAACAGACTTAAAATCTTCTGCTTTATGTGACAAATTCAAAACTGTATTGGATCCGACACACGTATTGTTGCAAGGAATTTTATACAAAATATTGGTTTGCTTCGGCCGGAGTGATTCAACACACTTAATAATGTAAGAAAATGACAGGTAGTCAGAATCGAATATCAAATAATCAGGACGTGATGACAATAGGGAAATACGAAATTTAGGGATAGAAGCATCAAGGTCTTCTTTGGTAAACACAAACGTGCCAGCCATCTGTGAATATTCAAATATGGTTTGATTACCCTTTCCGGTCACTAACCATGCTGAGCGCTCATACCTGGACACGAGCGGGTGGATGAGTTTGAGAGCTTTCAGAACAGTTCGGAACACTACAACCCAAACCATTGAGCTGACAACGCCCAAAACCAGTATGGCGCGGGAGAATCTCCAATGCTCAGGACTTAAGCCATATAGTACAGAGATCAATAGAAAGCCAAGACCCAGTCCACGGAGTGAGTGTATGAGTTTTTGATTTTTTTTGTATCCGCCGGTGGCAAAAATGCTCAGCACCAAAATGATTGAATACAAGGGTAATATCCCATAGACATATTCCGGAGGATATTCTCCACCGGAGATGAATCTGTGGTTTTTCTCCCAATAATCGTGAATATACCAATATCCGCTGTAGAATGCTATCAGTTCGATCACCGGAATTCCTATGGTTTGAACAATTCTTTTTACTACTGAACCAAATGCGGTAACCACAATTCCCAGACTGATGAGTAGATTATAAAAAAAAGCGTTACCATGGCCAAAATATTTAGCTGAAAAGATGGCCATTGCCTTGTAAAAAACATAAATGTAATTCAAAGACCCCTTTCGCGTACTCTCTCCTTTGAAATGAATGATTGTATTTTCGGCTATGTAGAAGTTTTTAAAACCCTTTAGTGTGATCTGATGTGAAAAATCAATGTCTTCTCCGTACATAAAATATTCCTCGGGCATGTATCCGATCGATTCAGCTACTTCCCTTCGTACCAATAAAAATGCACCTGCCAAAATATCTACGTATTGGTTCTCATCAGGAGAGGTATTTCCAAGGTAATATTTATTGAAAAACGAAGAATGAGGAAACATTTTGTATATCCCGGATATTTTAAAAAAGGAAACCAGTGGTGTAGGCAGTCCCCGTTTGCTCTCCGGGAGAAAGCGCCCTTGACCGTCTATCATCTTTATACCGGCTCCTCCTATTTCGGGATGTGTGTGACAGATTCTGAGACAGGTTTCAAAAATGGATTCAGGGACGATGGTATCCGGATTCAGCATAAGCAAGAAGCGGCCACGGGCGCGTTTAAGGGCCTGATTATTTGCTTTTGAGAATCCAATATTTTCCGAATTTTCGATCAAATGGACTTCCGGGAAATGACTTTTGACCATTTCGGTCGAATCATCTTTGGATGCATTGTCCACGACATATATCTCTACAGAAGATTCACGCGCTGCCCGAAGGACAGACTGAAGGCAGAGTTTAAGGTAGGGGGATACATTGTACGAAACAATGACCACTGTAAAATCAGGAGTCATTTCCATGCTCCGGGAGTTGTCATCTGTGGCTGGATGTAGCTCAGGTACATCAACCTGTACAGATCAAAAATCCACAAGGCAGGGTTCGAAGTAGAGATGTATCGCTCCAACTCTTTTCCAAAAAGGGAATAAAACAGCCTCAAAATGACGTGAAAACCTATGGAGCGCAACCTGGAGAAGGCTTTATACATTTGGACGTCCTCATCTATCTTTCCTCTTGAAACCATTCTTGAAAGATTCTCAAGCGCCTCTTTGGTTTTATTAACAAATACTTCGTTGGAATCGATCTGACTGTGGCAGGCTGTATTGTCGATATGAAGGATCGGGACAAACATGTATTTGAGATCATATCCCATCAGCGTATCTTCATGACCGTAGCCGACAATTTCCTGATGTCGAGGCAGCTTGAGATAGATCTCTTTAGAAATTAAAAAGTTGAATGTAATAAAAGAACTGTAAGGCGCGCTGTTTCGGTCGGATGCAGCCCTGACCTCGCTTCGGAGCCCATAGCGGTATCTCAATTTTTTCTTCTCGCTGAGCGGTAAGGTCGAACAATAATCAATACCACCGCAAACGACCATTCCCGGCTTCAAAACACTCAGATAATTTTTGATAAACGATCTATGGGTTATGACCGCATCTTCATCTAAAAAGAGCAAATATTCATACCGAGCTTTGGAGGCGAGATAATCGCGGTTTTCTCTTCGGCCGAGATTGCGGGGATTGATAGTAGCTGTCACATTTCCCAGTGTACTCAGATCCTTGTATACGGATTCCATACAAGATTCCGGATCATCGTCGGCGATGAGAATTTCAAAAGAAATATTAAGCTCTGAGCATTGACTGTGCAGCTCTTTTACAGTATCTGACGGGTCGAAATTGTATGTCGGAATCAAGATGGAAATCATTGCTCGTAAGTACCGGCGTAAAGATAGAGCAGATACAGAATGGCTCAAAGGGCGGGAGATGCGTGGGCATAGGGCATGCTCCGAGGTGACGTGAGAAGTGTACATTTCAAACATCGTCAACGGGATTCCGGACTATCTGCATTGTCATATGCCCTGGCAGAGAAATAATTCAATGCCTTTATGGAGCCCCCATTAGGTGTAGATAGGATGATCTGATGCAGGGAAGTATTTGTCACACAAAAGGATATGATCAATCCCAGCCGTGATGTTCAGAGAGTTAAAAAATGTATTTTACGGATAGGATGATGTTTCGTCCGATTTCGTCAGAGAAGTACTTCCAACGGTTTAAGAAATCGCGGTATGCATGATTCAACAGGTTTTCTGCTGCGATGGAGACCTGAAAAAGATTTTTATTCGCCGGAATTCGGAATGATACAGATGAATTGAACAGCGTATAACCGGGGGGTGGAGCCATGAAGTCCTGCCCGGGAAGCAGTCTCCACTGGCGTGCTACCAGTAGTGCTGACAATTTCCACTCGGGTTTTTTTACAGCTTTAAAATCAGGAAGTGCGACATTCATTCCGAATTCTGCCCGATTGGCTGGCATCCAGGCAAGTGGAATCGCCTCACTCAGATTTTGGGCATACAAAAAAGAACTTTTAAACTCCAGTGTCAGATTATCCGATGCTTCTATGTCAATCATTCCATCTACACCGGTCAGCAGGGCCAATCGGTACTGATTGTATTTAAATACCGGAAATGCACCACGAATGGTGGTGCGAAGTTCGCCGGTGGGCTCGAGATTGATGAAATTATTAAACAGATAGGCGTATGCATCTGCGCGCAGTGTAATAGTATGAAAGTGAACAAGTGTATTTAAATGGTTTTGCAGGCCAAATTCTGTTTTCAGATTTGAATTGCCCTCTTCAATGCCTGCAACTCCCTGATGAAGGCCGAAGCTGTATAATTCATTCGCTTCAGGTGCTCTCATGGTGACTTGTCCTTCCCAAGTGATCAATGTTTGATTCGACTGAGCGATGGGGATGACCACATTGGT
>CALFUW010000079.1 GCA_937929815.1 uncultured Flavobacteriales bacterium
GCTGTTAAAGTTGTACGTGAGTTTGACTCTCCCGCTTTGAAACAGAGAGTCAAACACGGAAACCGAATTCGTATTGAAATATCCGCCATCGAAGACTGAAATCAAAATCCCTTGACCTAAAAAACCTTGATTGTGAAGCACATCGCCTCTAAGCATCTCTATTTGCCCTCGAGATACACCGTAATTTACATTCTGGATTCCGGCGAATTCCGATTTCATTGGTATGTAAGGCACGGCGCTTTTTACAAAAGGCAGATTCCGAACTTTTTCTATGGTTTGGGTTGAGGCTTTTAAAAACAACGCATTAAGCCACTTGCTTTTCTGAAGAATTTTATCGTCTGGTATCAACAAGGTGGAAATAATGTTTTCGTACTGCGGACATACAGGTAGATCGGATTCATCTATTGGAATCTGAAAAACTTCCTTCCGGAGAATAGCCCTTGGACTCAGAAATAGCTTTGGATCTGACAGCATCTCAAGGCTGCTACCTTTATCACTTAAATAAATGATGTAGTTCTCCTGGGCGCCAATGCAAAGGGGAAAGGCAACAGACAGTATTAAAAATAGCCAGTGTTTCATACTAATTCGATTACTCCGCTACCTACCAAATAATCACCATCGTACCAAGCTGCAAATTGACCAGGTGTAATGGACTTTTGCGGCCGGTCAAAAAGCAAATAACTCCATTGGTCAAATGTAAACAGTCTGGCGGATTCAAGTTGCTGGCGATAGCGAATTCTGCATTTATATGCTTTACTGCGCCCAGGAAGCAATTGTTCATCAGGAACAATCCAGTTCAAAGAGGAATTTTTCATCTTCAGTGCAGATCTGTACAGCCCTCTGTGAGATTCTCCCTCGCCTACATAGAGGACATTGAGCTGCACATCTATACCGATGACAAAGGGTGGGTGCTTCATACCTCCCAATCCAAGACCTTTTCGCTGACCGATGGTGAAATAATGTGCGCCATTGTGTTGGCCTACCACTGTCCCCATTGATGGATGCAACGAAGGGGGCTGAGACCATCGCTGAAGGTTTTCTTCATTTACATCCTCCGTTCCTGAATACCACTCTTGAGGAAGTGCATTCTCCGGGATGAGTACAATTGGGCCTTTTTTGGGTTTGAGCTGCTGCTGAAGAAAGTCGGGCAGACTAACTTTTCCAATGAAGCACAATCCTTGAGAATCCTTTTTGTTGGCAGTGATGAGACCATGCTCATGCGCTAATTTCCGTACTTCTGTTTTTTTTAGATGACCGATAGGAAATAAAGCTTTGGCAAGCTGAGACTGATTGACCTGACAGAGAAAATAACTTTGATCTTTCAAAGGATCTTTTCCGCTCATCAGCCAATTGATTTTACGACCCTCTGTGGAGTCTGTTACTTCTTTGCGACAGTAGTGTCCCGTGGCTACAAAATCAGCACCAAGTTTTAAAGCTTCTTCAAGAAATACGTCGAATTTTATTTCCCGGTTGCAGAGCACATCGGGATTGGGTGTACGGCCGGCTTGATATTCGGCAAACATATAGTCCACGATTCTCTGCTTGTAAATCTCGCTGAGGTCAATCACGCGGAATGGAATCCCCAGTGCCTCTGCCACCATGAGGGCATCCTGACTATCGTCTACCCAGGGACATTCATTGTGGAGCGTGACAGATTCGTCGTTCCAGTTTCTCATAAAGATTCCTATGACCTCATGCCCTTGCTCCCTTAGGAGAAGGGCAGCCACACTGCTGTCCACCCCGCCCGACAATCCGACCACGATTCTGGCCATTATTGATTTGTCTTTTTGGAATACTCTACCACTCGTATCAAAAATCCGTTTTGGTACGTTTCTTTTCGTTCGGGACGACCTTCATCATCATATATAAACCAATCGCCAGTGCGCACTCCCTGATGAAACGTCCCTTTAGCTCTGACAGTGCCAAAGACAGAGTTATACGTCGCCTCGCCATGCAGTTTTCCTGATTGGTAGGCTGCCACAATACTTCGGCTTCCATCTTCAAAAAACTGCTCCCAGACGCCATGCTTCAAGCCATTTGAATATTCGATGCGCTCGGCAATTTTCCCATTCGGAAAGTAGGTAATCACCGGACCATGCAGGATTCCCTTTTTGTATGTTTCCTGAGATATCCTTGTGCCGGCTTCGCTGTAATAGGTCCAAATGCTGTCTTTTTGTCGTTTGTAATACAGGCCTTCTACCATGAGACGCCCATCCTGGTTGTACTGTTTTGAATAGCAAATGCCGGTCTTACCCCGATAGACATTTTCGGTTTTCAGCTTTCCACTTTCATAGTAATATCTGAATGTACCTACTTCTACGTCATCTTCAAACCTCCCCTCAAATTTCAACTGTTTGTTTGGATAATATTTTTTCCAATATCCCGTCTTGCGACCTTTCGAATCATAAAAGGTTTCATCGGACTGGGCATAAATACCGTAAAGCATCAGAAACAGAATTACGATGTAAGGGAATCTCAAATGTTATGAGGGTTTTTAATTGTATCGGGAATTTTACAAACAGGTATGGGAATCATTTTATGTCGGTTTCGGCGATGGTGGGACTCATATATTTCCATCCACTTTTTTTGCTCTCCTTCAAAGTCATCGGCCTTAAATCCTTTTTCAGACATTTTCATTGCCCATTCCATCTGCTCGTAAGAGGCTCCTAATTGCTGCTCATCGGTGCGATTATCGTGCCAAAGCCCATCTGTAGGTTCGGCTTCGATAATTTCAGAATTTATGCCCAGGTACCGTGCTAATGAATATACTTCAGACTTCATCAGATCGGCAATCGGACTCAAATCCACACCACCATCACCGTATTTGGTGTAAAATCCGACTCCAAAGTCCTCTACTTTATTGCCGGTGCCTGCAACAAGAAGTCCAAAGATTTGAGCATGATAATAAAGTGTAAGCATCCGCAATCTCGAACGGGTATTGGCAAGCGACAAGCTGGTCAGACTGTCCGACGTATCTGCATTAAAAGCGCTGACAAGTGAATCAAATACATCTGTAAGATCTACAGAGAGGGATCTTACGTTTTGGAAGTGCTCATGCAGCCAATTTATGTGGTTGGTGGCTCTCTTAAGCTGGCTAGCCTCCTGGTGAATTGGCATTGTGATTACCAAAACGTCGAGGCCTGTCCGGGCACAAAGCACTGATACGGTAGCCGAATCGACTCCGCCGGAAACACCTACTACAAAACCCTTAGAGCCAGCGGATTGTGCATAGTCTTTAAGCCATTGTGTAATGTAAGTTGCTACTCTCAACATTCATTTCTCAAAATAAAATACCAGCTCTCAATGATACAAAAGAAAAGCGAGGTTGTTCGCCTCGTAATGCCGGAACGGCAGTTTCTTTGATATTGTTGAGCAAGCTTCTGTTAAACAGAATTTCAAGAAAAAAGTCCGTGGACTCAGCCAGATGATACGCAGTACCTGCTCCAATAAGCAGATTGAAGAGAATGCCATTGTTGATATTTCGATTAAAACTCTCGTAATTTGGGTCGTATTCAACTATCTGCCTGCGTCGGAAACCAAGGTTGAATCCAAAATTTGCAAAGGGATTGTGATATCCAACTTCACCCCAAAACATCCTGTAAGAGATCGGAATCGAAAAATAATCAAAGCGGTTTTTGATACGGACAGTGATCAATGGATTTCCAGCGACCAGACTGTCATAATACGGAAAGGTGATGTGATGATTGAGCGTAGCAATATCCAGCCCGAGTGCAAGTGCATTCTTACTATTTAAAAATCTGTTAAATAAAAACCCAAAACCCCACCCCAAACGACCCGGACCTCTCAGGAGTTCATTTTCCAGAGGAACCCAGGTAATATTGGTTGAAGCATAAAGCCCTAGCCTGTAGTTATATGCATTTTGAGACTGTACAGAAAACGCCAGCAAGACAAGCGTAAAAATCGTTATATTTCTTTTTTTGAAGCTCAGCATTCTGTGTGGATTTTTGTGGCACAAAAGTATTTTAAAATTTTAGATGGTATACTCGTTAAGTCGTATCAGCATTTTCTGCCTGTTGGCTGCTTTGTTTTTTCACAGCTGTACATGTAGTAAAGAATCCGACACCAGCATCGAACTCCAGGTGGCGCGATTTGAACAGGATTTATTTAATATTCACCCAGAAGAAATTTTTAAAAAGCTTCCGGAATTAAAAGAAACATATCATACGTTTTTCCTTTCGACAAACGATGAATTTTGGAGGAATATTTTACTGGATTCCGTTCACATCAGATTATTTATGCATGTGAAAGATTCTTTTAAGGATATATCACATGAAATCACAGCTGCCAGACACATATTTGAGCAGTACAAAACCCAATTTGACCCGGATTTTCATCGAGTATTTATTTACACATATATATCCAATCTGGATTACAACTATCCAGTCATATTTAGAGACACACTTTTATTTCTTGCACTTGATTTATATCTCGGCGAGGATTTTCCCGCCTACAACTACCTGCCGCGATACCTTGCCCGCGAACGAAATCGTAAGTATATACCGATCGATATCGCTCTCACCATATCTGAAGAGTTAGCAGACAGAAGGGCTCTATACTCTGAAACGCTCCTGTCGTATATGATACGAGAAGGAATCAAACTCTACACGGCTTGCAAACTGCTTCCTAATGAAAAGGAGTTTAACTTTTTTAAATATTCAAAAGAACAGTGGGATTTTTGTGTAAAAAATGAACGAAATATCTGGTTGTATTTTATCCAAAACAAGCTTCTTTATGATTCAAACACTATGACGGTCAAAAAATTCATGGATCCGGCACCATTTACTAAGATGGGAACAGGTTTTGACCGCGAAATTCCAGGGCGAATCGGTCGATGGGTAGGGTATAGGATTGTATGTGAATTCATGAAAAATAATCCTGGTGTTTCTCCAAAGCAACTGACCGAAATAACTGACTATCAAAACCTGTTTTCTAAATCAAATTACAAACCTTAATTAATGAAAAAACAAGCAAAAATTACTCTCGATATTTGGCTTGACGAAAACCAAATTCCGGAACGAATTGAATGGAATGCTCCCGATGGGGGAGTTTTTCATGCAGAAGCGAGGGCTGCATTTCTTACCCTTTGGGATGAAAGTTCGCAGGAGACACTTCGTCTTGACCTCTGGACAAAAGATATGAGTGTGGATGCCATGAAAAAATTCATTCATCAAAATATCGTAACCACAGCTCACTTGCTACGTAGAGCCACCAATGACAATGAAGGAGCTGAAAGCATAGAAGAATTTGGAACAAAACTGCTAAAAATCCTCAAACTATCAGACAAAGAATGAAAGATCTGCGCCACATCGTAGCAGCCATGAGTGAAGTGGCAAAAAAAGCAGCCGCTTTCATGCAGTCAGAACAAAAAAATTTCGGCGAAAAAAGTGTTGAAACTAAAGAATTAAACTCCTTCGTAAGCTATGTGGATAAAACTTCGGAGAAATTAATCGTGGATGAACTTCACAGCATCCTTCCGGAGGCCGGTTTTATTACAGAGGAAGCTACTGTAAGCCAATCCTCTGAAAGTGAGTATGTATGGATCGTAGATCCGCTCGATGGTACGACCAACTACATACACGGATTGCCATTTTATGCGGTCAGTATTGGTCTGACATATCAAAATATACCTGTAGCCGGGGTAATTATGGACTGTGGGCTTAATGATTTATTTACTGCGTGGAAATCAGGCGGAGCCTATCTGAATAACCAACGAATACAAGTGCGATTACAGACCGGCCTCGACAAAGCTCTTCTCGCTACGGGTTTCCCATACCGCGATTACGGTCGTATGGATGCGTTTATGAATTTGATTCACAAGACATTCTACAAAACGAGAGGTGTACGGCGTTTGGGTTCAGCAGCCCTCGACCTTGCATATGTTGCTGCCGGAAGATTTGACTTGTTTTTTGAATATGGACTAAGTCCGTGGGACATAGCAGCTGGAATAATCCTTGTACAAGAAGCGGGCGGAGTAATTTCAGATTTTCAGGAGGGAGAAAACTACCTGTTTGGTGGTGAAATCGTAGCCGGCCAACCGCTGATCTTCCATGATTTTCATAAATTACTAAAAGAAAGCGGGCTGACTGAATATTGACTTTATAAGGAAATATAAATAGATCTTTCTTACATCCTCCTTTCTAAATGGCTGTATTCTGATTGGTCTGGTCCTTTCTTAGCAATTTTATTCGTTTGAATGGTTTTTAATCATTCGGTTTCCGCATCGATAGCAATAAATAGCTTCCATGGGTAGCTCCTGACCACAGTGTGGGCAGTCTTTGGTCTTTTGGGATAATGTGGACTTTGAGATTTCGGCTGTCACTATCCCGGTAGGGACCGCGATGATGCTGTAACCCAATAGCATAATAAATGAGGATAAAAATTTACCGAGCACCGTGTTAGGCACCACATCTCCATATCCTACAGTAGTAATAGTCACAATAGCCCAGTAGATCGCTTTTGGTATGGATTCAAATCCACTTTGGCCACCTTCGATGACGTACATCAATGTACCAAGAATCACGACCATTGATATTATAAAAAGAAAAAAAAATGTAATCTTCGGAAATGCATTTCGGACGGATGAAACCAGGAGCTGTCCTTCTCGTGTGAATTCCAATAATCTGAAAATTCTGAACACCCTCAGCAACCTCAGAATCCGGATGGTGATAAAAAATTGATATCCGGAAATAAAAAACCCAAGATAAGTCGGCAATACCGAAAGCAAGTCTATTACTCCATAAAAACTAAATATGTACCGGCTTGGCCTCGGACTGACATAAATCCTGAGAATGTACTCAATACTAAAAAGGATGGTAAATATCCATTCGAGGGTAATGAAAATAACCGGGAGTGCATTGTGAAGATTTTTTACAGAATCGAGGATGGCAATGAGGACACTAGCTGTGATACAATACAATAGAACCACATCAAAGAGCTTACCTGCTTTTGTATCCGAATGAAAAATGATTTTGTAAAGTCGAATTTTTTGAACGTGATTGAGCATTGCATTTAAATATAAAAAGTGCCCAAAATAAATGTACCCTTAGCTAATGATGCTTATTAAACTGCTAATTGCCTAAGGAATGCTTTTAGAAACCAACTGATCAGCCAACATTTGTATCGATGGATCGTGCATCTTGATAACTTGCCGCCCGTACTGAGGTCCAAAAATCATGTATGCAAGTGAGGCTTTTACATGTAAAATGCTTGCATCCATCATCTCTTTGGAAGCCCTTTTAGCGGCCTGATTAGACATTCCCATCATTTGAATCGCTTCTTCAAACGTGGGATTAAACTGCAACATAAACTTCTCAAAGCCAAACTCTCGGAGTGAATCACCATGTTGAACGGCATATTCAAAAAGCTCTTCTCCGGGCTGGATGTAGTACTGATAACTGTGAGAATAGTTATTCAGTTGTTTAAATCCAAGCGAAACATCGGGGTGGATTCCACCTCCTTCATGGAGAGCTTTTCCATTTTTGGATATATGTGTTTTGTCGTGTAGTCTACCCTGCTCATGAATACCGGGCAAATAGGGCGACTGTATCGAGCGCCCTGTGGGGGTGTAATATCGACCCGTTGTGATTCTCACTCGGCTTCCATCAGGCAAGAGACTCTCTTCTTGTACAAGGCCCTTGCCATATGTAGGTGCACCGGCTATAATACCGCGGGCATTGTCTTGTATGGCACCAGCGAGCACTTCGGAGGCCGAGGCTGAGTTTTCGTTGACCAGGATGACCAATGGAATGTTTCTGTATCGGCCATTGATGGATGAGCGTACGACCTCTCTTGACTTATTTCTGTCTTCGACAATGACTACTGTATCCCCTTCTGTAAGAAACTCCCGCGCTATCCGAACGGCTTCTATCAACAACCCTCCCGGATTATCCCTCAGGTCAAGTATTAATCCCCGGGCGGTATCAATCTTTAGCTTACGGGCTTCGCGTACAAAATTCTGATAGGTGTTTTCAGAGAATCGCTCTATGCCGATCACTGCAATACCGTTAGGCATGTAAAATGCAGAACTTACGGAGGGCATTGAAATCCAATCTTTTTTGAGCGTTTTGGTCTCCTCTCTGCCCATGCGTTGATACGTGATACGTACCTTTACTCTGCCCGAATTTTTTATAAGTCCGATTATCTTTTGCAAATCGCCTCTGTAAGGAGTTTCGAAGAGGTTTTGGCCATCTATGGCCATAATTTTATCTCCGGATTTTAGCCCGGCTGTCTCAGCCGGTGAGCCGGGAAAAGCGCTCAGAAGTACGGTGGTGTCCCGAATCATTGTAAACTCCGCACCGGCACCATAGTACCTTCCGGTGATTTCTTCTTCAATATGGCCGGAGTGGGCAGAGTCTATAAACGAAGAATGCGGGTCGAGGCGGTGTAGGATATCATTGATCGCAATCTCCATCAACGAATCCACATTTACCTGCTCTACATATTGATTTTTTATAAGTACCAAAACCCGTTGGAGCTTTTCAAAACCATCTCCGCCGTACGGATAATTCTTTTTGAAAGAGGTATCCCGATGGGAAATAAAAATTCCCATCAATACACCAAGAACTGCTGAAATAGAAAGGTAAAACGGCCACAATGTTGTACGCCCGGGTCTCATACATTTGATTTGACTGTATAACGATGTCTTAATATGAATGTTTTAAATCCCGTCAAACATATCCATGTCAGGGTATTGACAGATTTCAACTCCGGCTTTTCTGAGAAATTCAAGTCCTGAGGAATCGCTGTAATCACGGATGTAAACAAGCCTTCGGATTCCGGCCTGGTGGATCAATTTTGCACAATCCCGGCATGGTGATAGCGTCAAATACAGGGTAGCACCCAAGCAAGATTGCGTACTGCCGGCTACTTTGAGTATAGCGTTGGCTTCTGCATGGAGCACATACCACTTGGTTTCCCCGTTTTCGTCTTCACATTCATTTTCAAAACCTGAAGGCGTGCCATTGTATCCGTCAGAAATGATCATTCGATCCTTGACGATGAGAGCTCCTACCTTCTTACGTGTACAGTGCGATAATTGAGCCCACTGCTGGGCCATCCTAAGGTAGGCGCGATCGTAGCGCTCCCGTTTTTTTATTTCCGAATCAGTATGCTTGATGAGTTCCATGTAGTACCATTGGTGATATGCAGTATGTAGGCACCTTTTTTCAAATATGAAAAATCTAATCCCTTCCCAAGCTCTTCGTCTGAATAGCGCCCTGACAGGTACAATCGCCCTGTCATATCTGTGAGGGTGAGATGTGCGCTACCCTTTTCTCTGATTTGAATGAAGAGTGTATCCTCAAATGGATTTGGATAGATTGAAAAATGTTTGGACTGATTTTGCTCATGAGTGTGCACGAAATAGTGG
Source organism: uncultured Flavobacteriales bacterium (assembly GCA_937929815.1). Taxonomy (GTDB): domain Bacteria; phylum Bacteroidota; class Bacteroidia; order Flavobacteriales; family Schleiferiaceae; genus Thermaurantimonas. The sequence goes on from CALFUW010000079.1 coordinate 9,389, forward strand.
TCAGCAAATAACCAAAGTACTGCCTCACCAAACTCTTGTCTCCAGAAAGCTTCAGTGTGCTGACCATTGGGTACCACTTTATTTTGAATTAACTGGCTGTCGAATCCGGCGGTTACAAGTGTTTGCCTCATTTGATCAATTTGCTGAGCTACGGATCCACCGCCCTCCATGCCTCCTGCCAACTGATAGATTCGCATTGGATATTGAGACCCAACTGCAGCCGGATAAGTCCAGACCTGGTTTGAAAACCAATAACTCGGAGAGAATATCCCAATTTTTGAAAACACAGACTGATGTCGTAAGCCTCCGTAAAATGAAATCAAACCACCCATACTACTTCCCATCATTCCGGTTCTCTCTCTGGAGGCCTGGGTGCGATAAGCGCTGTCCACGTAAGGTTTCAAATACTGCACGATGAAATCCATATATTGGTCTCCCTGGCCGCCTCCGTATTGACTATTTACCCAGGGGCTGTATTCATTGATTCTCTGAGATCCTCCATTATCTATACCTACTACGATGATAGATTTACCCATTGAATGATACAGGCTATTCAATGTCTCATCCACCTGCCATTCGCCGGCAAAAGAAGTAGCCTGATCGAATAGATTCTGCCCATCATGCATATACAATACCGGAAAACTGTCGGATGTGGTTGTATAATTCAGTGGCAGATATATCCAGATCCTGCGGTTTCTATTGAGTGTAGGCATAAAAAATGCATTGCTCAATATGGATACATTCATTGCCGCGGTAGAATTGGACCCTCCTAGATCTTCCCAGCTCAATATATTGATTTTCAATGTATCTCCGGGTGACCAGCTGTGAATTCTGTTAGGTAGAAAACCGCCGTTTTGATTGCCCTCCACAGTTTGCCAACTGCCTCTGGTACATTTAAATTCTATCGGATTAGCAGATATGTTAAGTGTTCTGAAGTATTGATTTCCAGACTTCAACAGTATTGTCGAGGAGTCGGCAGGATTCCAGGAATTGAAATTTCCGGCAATAAAAATAGACGCACCCGACGGAGTGTTGGCAGGAACCTGCTGAATGAGAATGTGCAGCTGAGCTGAAGTGTGCATCACAACGCCACAGGCAGTCAGCACTATGTAAAACAAACTATTTGAAGAAATCATCCGGCGAACTAATACATGAACCGGAGGTAAAAGTATGCAAAAAGCAAGGCATAAAAAAAGGGCATGATTACAAAACCATACCCTCTGTAAGATAGTGATATACCAGACATTTTAATAGTCTTCATCATAAGAATCTTCCTCATCGGAAAAATCATCACCTTCATCCTCATCGTAGTCATCTTCAGGATCAAATCCGGCTTCCATGAAGCGATCTTCTGCACTGCGTTTTCGCTTCCGGGGTTTGGAAACTTCTTCATCCATGTCCGGCTCTGCATCTTCATCTGTCTCATTTACCGGAGCTTCATCGATTATAGGCGATGGCACCGGATCGTCTTCTTCCTCCATTAGTGAAAATGCCTCTACTTTCTTATCGAGCTCTACACTCACTTTGACGAGGTACTTGGCGTCTTCTGTTTCTAATGGAACAGCAGAAACCCATTCATTGCGGGCATTTTTAAACTTTACGATGCTGTCTTCGTACCCGTTAGGGTAGGTTTCTAACAGAAGACTCAGCAGTTTATTGGTTATATTCTTGTAATCGACGATTATTCTCTTTTTTTCCATAAAATACACATTTACTGACCTAATAACCAAGCAAATATGAGTGGAGCCACGATTGTGGCATCGGATTCTATTACAAACTTTGGGGTGTCAATACTGAGCTTTCCCCAGGTAATTTTTTCATTGGGAATGGCACCTGAGTAGCTTCCGTAGCTCGTAGTCGAATCACTGATTTGGCAGAAATAACTCCAGAAGGGTATATTTTCCATTTCGAGATCCTGATAGAGCATGGGCACCACACATATCGGAAAGTCACCGGCTATTCCGCCACCGATCTGAAAGAATCCCAACCCCTTACCGCTGCTGTTTTTGATGTAGTAGTCAGCCAACCACACCATATATTCAATTCCTGACTTGACAATGCTGGGTTTAAGTTCTCCCTTGATGCAGTAGGAGGCAAAAATGTTGCCCATAGTAGAATCTTCCCAGCCGGGCACTACGATGGGAAGGTTTTTTTCGGCGGCTGCCACCATCCATGAGTCTTTGGGGTCGATCTGATAATATTGTTCCAAAACCCCGCTGCGGATTAATTCATACATATACTCATGCGGAAAATAGCGGTTTCCGGAGGCTTCTGCATCTTTCCAGAGTTTAAATATGTGCTTTTGAAGACGTCGGAAAGCTTCTTCTTCAGGTATGCAGGTATCTGTGACGCGATTAAAGCCATTTTCAAGCAATTCCCACTCATCCTGAGGGCTCAGGTCGCGATAGTTGGGCACACGTTTGTAATGGTTGTGTGCCACAAGATTCATTAAATCTTCCTCCAGATTGGCACCTGTGCAGGATATGATGTGTACTTTGTCCAGCCGAATCATTTCAGCGAGGCTGATTCCCAACTCAGCCGTACTCATGGCACCGGCCAGAGTAATCATCATTTTTCCGCCCTCATCGAGATGTTTTTCATAGGCTTTGGCGGCATCCACAAGGGCAGCTGCATTGAAATGTCTGTAGTTATGCTCTATGAAATGTGATATTGGGCCTCTGGTAGTTCTCATTAATTCAGGTTGGTTGTTTGAGAGGGCGAAAATATTTAGCCAAGTAAGATTATCAAATTTTTTACCAAAAAAGGGCTACCGGTTTAAGAAAATTTTGGTTTACGCTTTTCGGTAAAAGCGGTAGTTCCTTCTCTGAAGTCTTCCGTGCCAAAACATTTTCCAAACTCTGAGATTTCCACATCCAATCCCGTGCGTTGATAGGAATATCCGGCATTTACTGCCCGTATGGCTGATGCCAGGGCTGTAGATGAATTTTTTGCCATCGATTCAGCCATCGCGGTAGCTACATCCATGAGCTCTTCCTGACTTGTAACTCTATTGACCAAACCCCACGCTAGAGCTTCTTCAGCTGTGATCATCGCTGCAGTCAAAATCATCTCAAGTGCCTTACCTTTACCTACAAGTTGTGCAAGGCGTTGTGTGCCCCCATAACCTGGAATGAGGCCAAGGGTGACTTCCGGCAGGCCAAGTCTTGAATTGTTGGATGCTATCCGAACGTGGCAGGCCATGGCGAGCTCAAGCCCGCCTCCAAGGGCGTAGCCATTGATGGCCGCTATAACAGGTTTTGGGTACTGTTCGATAAAATCAAAAAGCAGGTTCTGACCCTTGGCAGCCAGTTGCTTTCCTTCCTCAATTCCAAAGGAGGAAAATTCTGAAATATCGGCACCGGCTACAAAAGCCTTCTGACCGGAACCAGTAATAATGACTACCCTTGTATCAGCCTCGTCGCGCAGAGTGGCAAGTGCTCTGTTGAGCTCCTCTATGGTAGCTGTATTGAGTGCGTTGAGCTTCTCGGGCCGATTGATAGTGATCACTGCGCACCTATTGGCCTTATGAATAAGCAGATTTTTGAGGTTCATAGATATTCGACTTTATTGGAAAATAGATTTTAAATATGGTCCCTACATTTTTGGACGATTGCAAATCTATGCTTCCACCATGAGCCTCGACAATATTTTTTACAATTGCCAATCCAAGGCCCATACCTGATGTTTTGGTTGTAAAACGGGGTATAAAAATTTTTTCAATGAGATCTTCATCGATGCCTACTCCGTTGTCCGACACGGTGATGACGGCCTGATTGCCCTCCTGTTCTACTTTGAGTATGATGGAGGGGTCAGAAGTATCTTCTGTGGCTTGTATAGCATTTTTCAAAACATTGTTGAGGGCCTGTATGATCTGGCTTTTATCTCCGACGATATTTACAGGATGATCAGGCGTTATGATGCGAACTCTGTGGTCGGTGATCAAACTACCCGTCTGCCTTGCCAACTCACAGAGGTCAATTAGCTCGGGTAATATTTCAGGGAGCTTGCTGTAGCGAGAAAAAGAATCAGCGATGCGAGACAAGGTATCAATTTGTGTAATCATACTTTCGCAGAAATTCTTCAATTTCTCGGGCTCGGAGGTTTGAAGCGAACGCTCTATCCATTGGACATTCAGCCTCATCGGTGTGAGAGGATTTTTGATTTCGTGGGCCACCTGCCGGGCTACATCACGCCATGCCGAATCTCTTTCACTGTCGGCCAATCGCTCGGCACTGTGCCTCAGTTCCATCAAAACCCTGTTGTAATCATCTACGAGTTGCTGTATTTCGGAAGGGAATTTTCCGGTGATTGGCTTTGAATCCTGGATTTTGTCATTGGCGAGTACTTGTGCTCTGAGCGTATCAAGTGGCCTTGTAATCGTAAGTGCTAAGAGGATCGACGCCCCAATGGCAATCATAAACAAGACAGCATATATTTGAACCAGATTGATAAAGAAGTTTTTCATCTCGCGGTTAAAAAAGTGTTTATCAATTGGATAAGGGATGTTGACAAGGAGAATTTCATTTCCGTTTTCATCATAGAGAAAAAAATAGTCGTATAAGTAAATCTTATTGTCCAGCTCTCTCTGCAAGGTATATCGATCCCCAAAGCTCATTTTTACTGTATTGATTAATTCTGTATCCAACTGGATCGGAAACAGTTTCTGGCTGTAGTCAGGGTTTCGGGCTGAACTTGTCAACAACCGGCCGTCAAGGTCATAAAAGGCAATGTCCACATTGTGAATGTCACTGATCTCACAAATTTTTTGACTAAATCCTTCGGAAATTGCCAAGGGGTTTCGGGGGATTTTGTGTGTATTGAGATGATGCGAAATGGCTGCTGTGATTGAATATTCTTTACGTCGCAGGCGTTCAAGATGGTAGATTTCGCTTTCTTTTTTGTAGTGGTAAAGAAAGTAAATACCTGTAAGCAGGAAAGAAAACAGCGTAACAGCCAGAATGGCCAATATGATGTTATATTTCAATTTCATAATGCCTGCTAAAGAATGCGCCCGGAAATTTTCAAAATCCTGGGAAGCCCGGCAACAGCGGCAAAGTTGGTGCCATATCCTATGGTCAGCACTGTAGCTGCGATGATAAGTAATTGTAGCGGTCGGATTTCGACCGGATAGGATTCTACGAGATATCCGTCCCCAAGTTTTACCATCCCAAATACGTCCTGAAACCAGACGAGTGCCGTACCGAGAAGCATACCTAAAAATACTCCCGATGATACAATCATTAATCCTGTAATTCGAAATATCGAAGATATCTGAGAACGCGTAAGTCCCAAGGCTTGGAGAAGATAGATGTTTTGTCGTTTTTCAAGAATCAGCATTCTCAGAGACCCCATCAATCCAAAGCTTGCAAGAAGTGCTATGAAGGTAAAAATGAGATATACTACCAGTTTCTCGGCCTGCATGATTTTAAAAAAGACTTCCTGCTGCTCATCCCGATTATACACAAAGTGTCCATTTAAGTACTTTTTCAACCGATTCTGAATATTTTTATAATGCTTCGGATTTTTCAATCGGACTTCAATTGCTGAGTAGGCATCATCATTGTAGGTCAGCCTGCGAAGCACATCCAGCGATACGATAGCGTATTTTTCGTCCACTTCCGGTTGGATGGTAAATACCCCTGTGGCCTGCAAGGTCGTAAGGCTGAACGCGCGTTCCGGGCGATTCAGGCTCCGGGCATCTGCGCGCGGTGCATATACCTGAAAAAACTCGTTCTCAAGGCGTTCGGACATGCCAAGGTGGTAAGCCACACCGATTCCAAGCATGCATGTACCCTCGCGGATCTCCGGATGACCATACATCAGACTATTGCTCAATCGATTAGTGGTCAGATAATTGGAATCTACTCCTTTCAGGATAGCTACAAATTCGCGATCACCCTTCCGCAGATATACTTTTTCTTCTAAAACAAACGAAAAACTTTCAATTTCAGGAAACTGCTTCAGCCATGCGGATATCGAATCAGTACCTGAGGCATACTTGCCGGTTGCAGGTATGACTTTCAAGTCAGGATCGAAGGTATTAAATAGTTCTTTGGAAAAGTGTTCTAGCCCGTTAAAGGCGCTCAATACCACCACAAGCGCGATTGTACATGCAGTGATGCCAAGCATTGAGATAAATCCCAGAATATTCACCGCACCGGTAGTTGCCTTGCTGCTGAAATATTTTCGGGCTATAAACCATTGAACTGGTTTCATTTTTTATTTGATAGGGTTATCCCCTCCTTCTTTTAATAATCGTTTAATTTCTTCTTCTCTCTCAAATGCATCGTCGATGACAAAGTTTAATTCAGGCATTATCCGTAAGTGCTTGCCGAGCATTTTAGAGGATTCATTTTTTATTGTCATGTAATTTGTGTCAATAAATTCTTTTACTTCCGGAGATTTGGCAAATGGGAATACACTGAGATATACCCTTGCCACAGATAAGTCCGGTGAAATTTTCACAGCTGTTACACTAATGAGAACACCGGGAAAATGGCTTTTTCCTATTCTTTGAAAGAGGTTGCCAAATTCTTCTTGGAGGAATGATTCTATCCTGGCTATTCTGTTTGCTTTCATTGTGCGGACTGTTTTGAATTGTTAAAAGAATTCCACCCTTGAGCTACGATGGGAATCTCCTCATTGAGATGGGTGACCAGTATGGCAGGCAGATTGGCCTCTGTCATATGGCCAATTACTGTAAAATCCGGATGATTTTTAATTTTTTCATAGTGACTCAGCGGCATTGTGAACAGCAGCTCATAATCTTCGCCTCCATTGAGCGCTGCCGTAGTGGCATTGATTTTCATCTCTTCACATACCTTAAAGGTCTGCTGATCGATTGGCAGTTTGCTTTCATAAATACGCGCTCCAATTCCGCTTTTGGTCACAAGGTGGAGCAGCTCACTGGACAATCCGTCGCTGACGTCGATCATACTTGTAGGCTTGATTCCCAGTGATTTCAATTCTCTCAATGCATCTATTCTGGCCTGCGGCCGAAGAAGTCGGCGGATTACATAGTCATAGGCCGACAGGTCCGGCTGGACATATGGGTTGACTTTGTAGACCTCCTTCTCCCGTTCGAGTACCAGAAGTCCACAATAAGCCCCACCGATATCCCCGGTCAAAACAATTAAGTCTGAAGGTCGCGCCGTACTCCGGAGTACAGCTTCACTTTTGTGTACTCTGCCAAGGGCTGTAATGCTGATAACCATTCCTTTGGTAGTAGTAGTCGTGTCGCCCCCGATCAAATCAATCCCATAATGCGAACAGGCCATTTGCATGCCTGTATAGATCTCTTCAATGGCTTCCACGGAACTCCGGGCCGAAACTGCAATACCAGCTACCACATGGGTGGGCTCTCCGCCCATCGCTGCGATATCAGATACATTTACTGCTATCACCTTATATCCCAGATGCTTCAGTGGGGTATAAAAAAAATCAAAATGGACACCCTCGATGAGTAAGTCTTTGGTAATGAGTGTTTCAAATCCCTGATGATCAATGATGGCCGCATCATCACCAATGCTTTGTATTGTATCGGGTCTTTCTGCCTTCAAAAGCGAGGATAAGTGGTCTATTAAACCAAATTCGCCTAACTCACTGAGTGGCGTAAACTTATGATTTTTTTCTTCAAACATTATTCAGAAAAAGTAATATCGCAAACCCATGGTTAACCCGGTCGAAAAATAGCGCTCCCTCGGAAAATTTTCGCTGTTCTCAAACATCGGATTGAGCATGTAGTGAAAAAATGGGCGCACAAAAACAGAAAATTCCTCTGTCAATCTAAAATTACCGCTGAGTGATATCCCCACAGTTATGTTAAATTTCTCTGCCTGTTCGGTAATATCGAATTGGATTAGTTCTTCACCGGTCTGTTTATCAAATGCTTTTCCTTTGTAATTTCTGAGAAAATTGAGTTGAACCATAGGAATAAACTCCAGATCAAATACCTCTGTAATCGTTCCCCGGAATGAAAACTGAATAGGTACATTTACAAAATCCAGTCGGCTTCGAAGGTCATACACATTGTTTTGAAACTCATAATTAAGATCACGAAATCCAAGAATTCCATATTGTACACCAAGCCATAATTCCAACGAAGATGCTAATCGCACGACCAAGTCCCCGCCTAAGCTGTATGCAAGTATAGGTTTTGTCCTCCGCTCACTGCTACTACCGATGGGTAACCCTCCGGCACCTATTGAATCACTCATTATCCGCCTGTTCGTCAGATATGGATTAAAGTTTAAAGCCACGGAAAGTCTTGATTTTTTAATCTGCGAATCCGTGAAATAAATAATTTGATCCTTATCTTTTTTCTGCGCATGTGTTTCTGACGAGAATCCTAAAAATACAATAAAAAATAAGCCATAAAAACCGATCGTTTTAAAGTTCATT
>CALFUW010000080.1 GCA_937929815.1 uncultured Flavobacteriales bacterium
CCGTATTTGTTTTGCCTGAAATTCAGTACATCCGGTGTTTTAAAATATCCTAATGAAGCACCTGTCCGCATTCTTTGATGTACCTGAAATTCACTTTTGAGGGTGAAGGCGTGCGTATTGGCTGTGCCTTCGTTTCTCTCCCGTGGCATAAATGTGTAAAATGGTTCAATTCCCCATTCACGGGGAAATACAAAGCGATCCTGATCAAAGATGTGGGTATAGTTGAGTGTAACCTGCAGTTTATCAACCCAAAGACCAATCCGGGTACTCACGAAACCTGACTGGTGATTTGGAAAGGTAAACGCCTTCGACGGATTGGAATTGCCACCATTTCCGCTTCCGGTGAAATATCCGAACTGAGCGCCGGAAACAACGCCTGAATTGGTGTTGCGGATCGGTTGAACGAAATCGAACTGTGTGAAATGGAGATTCAAAACATTGTCTACATGGTAATACCAATAATTGATCTTCAATTGTTCAACAGGTTTAAGAAGGAGGTTTCCAATCACAACGAAATCGCTTTCAATCGAATATCGGTATCCGGAGGGCGTCCCATCTGAATGTACACCTACAGGATAGACTCCGATACTTTTCCCTACATTAAACCAATTGGTTGAAGATCTTGGACTCATACCATAGATCCATCCTGCTTTGACCTCATACCATTTGGACTCCCTGATATCAAGCCAAAGCCCATCCTGAAGAGATGGACGCATGCGTCCGTCTTGAGGGTTGATAAAAGGCGTTTGTAAATTCTGCCGGCCCAGAGTGAGGGTTGATTTTTTAATTCTGTATTTAATAAAAAGACTTTCCAGTCGCTCCAGATTATTGCGATTGTAAGGGTCTTGCATATCAAAGTTCCCCAGTTCATATCGGCTGCGACCCTGTCCGAGAGGATCAATGGCGCCGAGGTCATTCGACAAAACATTGAAGAGAAAAAATCCGCTAAACCCGGCACTTATTCCTTTAAATTCAGGGGTTTGATAGCCTATACCCGCTCCTACAGCCAATGAATAGTAGTCGGTAAGCGGTCCATAGTTGTTGGTCGCCATAAAGTAGTTGCGCATATGGCCTCCCACTTTGCCCTTTTTGAGAAAGTCCGCGAAGGTCATGTGTGTAGAATCGGGTACAGCCCCTTTCAGGGGGATAATCCATACCGGTACACAAATCAATGGTACCGCTAATATGCACTTCATTCGCAATAGAAAGGTTGAAAAAATCAGTTGAATTGGTAGTCGACACCATGTACTTGAGTGAGCAGCTCGGCGGGCGCATCCAGTGCGATGGCATTGCCTTTAGGAGTGGGAGTAATGGGCGAATTGGCTTTCAAATATTCTCTGATCATTTGATGAAGGGTGAAGTCTAAATTTCTGGAATTTTTTACCCCTGAAAAGCGACAAAGTACATCTTCAGGATCCCCTTCGCGCTCGCAGGCTGCTACAGAATAGGTCTTTGCAGGATCAATCGGCTTACCGCCTACGCTGAGTTCTTCAACCCGACTGCCAAAGGGTGCAAACGCACGGAATTTAACCTTCAAACCGTCAAATTTGACAACCCAACCTCCGAACCGCTCCTTTGCTTTTTCGGCAAATACATTGTGAAGCTCTTTTTCAATCCAGTTTTGAATCTGCCAGCCTGTCACAAATCCTTTGCGCACCACGCTATCTACAGGCAGCATATCGTAGAGATATGCGCTTGTGATTGGGATATTTCCGGTTGAATCTCTTTGGACGCGAGGAGGACAGAATCTGAATCCGTTGGATAGTACGATATCGGTATCCGGCATTTTCCAGCGCATCGCATCGAGGATCATCGTATCAATGGTATTTTCAATCACAAAATATCTGTACAGCGGTAGGGTACTGTAGCCGATCACGTTTCTTAAATCGTCCAGAAAGGGTCTTTCGCTCTCATCTATGATTTTTTGTACTTCTTTGTCAGCTTTTATTTTAGCAGTGGAGACTTCTTCAAGTTGGTAGAATTCATCCACAATCCGACCATCCTCGACGGTTAATTGAAGCCTGCCAACGAAAGATCCAAAGGCTCCGGGTTCCACTACTTTGGAATATTTACACACAATCGGCTTGCGAACTCGCTCATGGGTATCCCCTCCGAAAATTATATTTACTCCTTCGCACGCCGGTTGGTTGGCCAGATGGATCTGCTGCGAGAGTCCCAGATGAGCCAGTATGATCACATAGGCACATTTTTCCTGTTTGCGAAGTACTCTGACAAAATGTTCGAGATTTTCTTCCGGATCCGCATAGATGATTCCGCGGCTGTATGCCGGAGACTGGCGTTTTGGTACCAAAGGGTCGGTGTACCCCAAAAACCCGATTTTAATATTGTCTACATGCCAGATGTAGTAGGGTTGAAAGATCAATTCGCCTCTGCGACCATCGCCCAGATCGTGATACATATTGGCGCAAATCTTAGGAGCATTCAGCGACCCCATCAGGTCTTGCATGGCTTCTTTGTAATAGACTACTTCCCAATTCCCGGGAAGAAACAGGTCATATTTCAGTGCATTTAAGATGGGCACAAGTGCTTTACCGGTGGTTTTGACCGATAGCTCACTTCCCTGAAACATGTCGCCGGTGTCCACGATAAAGGTGTTTTTATACCGCTTACGCTCTTGCTTAAAAAGAGTTGCCAATTGAGCATAACTACCGCATTTTCTGTAAACAGCCTGATTATTTTCCCAAAAAAGCTCGTCGTGGGGCAACACCTGGCAATGCACGTCTGTCGTTTGCAAAATGTTTAGAATTGTTTTCCTGGATTTTGCAATTTCACTGCTGCCGGGATGTTCAGCAGACAGATCGTCTGTATCGGATGCCAGCAGGGTATTGTACAGCCCGCTCCCAAAACCTATGCTCGCAAGGCCCAATTTTTTTAAAAAACTCCTCCTCTTGCTTTTATCAAAATACATTATTTCGTCATTTGAGATGATTGCGTTGCAACGATAGGCCTTTATGCTTGTTTTTCCTGTGATTTAAGCTACATATAGTGTAAAAAAAAATTTTAAGGTGTAGTCTATTTTTTCAGTAGTGGATATTGCTTATGATTATCTGGCGTCATAGACGACCCGGGCATTTTTGATGGTCATCAAAACTCTCGTTCCGGGGATATCCTCCGGCAGGCATGTAAGCCAGTTTTGATCTAAGACGGCAAGATCTGCCTTAAGACCTGGTTTCAGGTCTCCTTTTTCAGACTCCTGAAACATTGCATAAGCAGCCCAGTGCGTCATCCCCCTCAAGGCGGCCAGACGGCTGATGGATTGATCCGCCTGAAATCCTTCTTTTGGCTGGTGTTGGTGATTTTTTCTGAATGTAGCCGCGTAAAAAGTATAGACAGGCGAAATGTTTTCAACGGGAAAATCCGTACCCAAAGCGATCATACCGGCTGCTTCCAGCAGACTTCGGTAGGCATAGGCAGTGCGGATGCGATCGCCTAATCTTCGTGGTGCCCATATCATATCACTGGTAGCATGGGTTGGTTGCACAGATGGGATTATGTTTGGATTCTTAAAATACTGCAAATCCTGAGAATCAACAACCTGACAATGCTCTATCCGCCACCGCAGATCGAGACCTTCGGATTCTGACAAAAGTTGATCGTACAATTTTAGAATCAATCTGTTGGCACTGTCGCCAATGGCATGGGTCGCCACCTGCAGACCATAGGATCGCAGTTTGTCAAAGCGCGAAAGAAAATACCCGGGGTCTCTGAGCAACAGTCCGAAGTGATCCGGCCGGTCTGAGTAGGGTCGGAGCAGACAAGCTCCGTAGGATCCCAGTGCTCCGTCGCTGTAAAACTTAATGCCCCGCACGGCAAATTCCCCTTCCCGGATCGGGCCATTCACAAGCAAAGTTTCAAAGGTGGTATCGTCGTCTGATCCCAGTACATACAGTCCAATGCGAAGTTGTCCGGATCGGTATAATTTTCGGAGACCTTCAATGACAGCCCATGGTAACCCTGCATCCGTCAAGGAGGTGATACCATATGCAAAGAGCTGTTTCTCAGCCTCCTGTAAATAGGGAAGCAACTCCTCAACAGATGGCGTTGGAGGTGTGGCCAGGGCCATAGCCTTATCGACAAGTACACCTGTGAACCGCCCGTCCCGAAATTCCAGACTTCCTCCGGAAATTTTCTCCTTGCCGCTGATTCCATGTAGACTCGCAGCTTTGGAGTTGATCCACAAGGCATGTCCGTCAATACGGGTGAGATATACCGGAATGTCAGGAAAAGCCGTATCCAGATATTCCGGTAGGGGCATTTGTCCATCTTCCCACAGATTCTGATCCCAGCCCCTGCCCGTCAGCCACTTTCCGGGATGATGCTTGTAAAAGGTCTTTAAACGCTCCACAACTTCTTCAGGCGAACTGCTGCCTCTCAGATCTGCGGAGGTCATATTGAGTGCCAATCCGTAAAAGTGTGCGTGAGCATCAATCAGTCCTGGTAATACAGTAGCATTTTTCAAATCAATGGATTCGTCAGGTTTCCACACTTTTATCAGTTCCTTATAAAATCCGATGGCAGCGATTGTATCCCCAGCCAGAAGTATGCAATCGCCCGTTAGCTGGCCTTCTGCCCCTACAAGCTGTGCATTGAAAAGGGCCAGTGAGCATTTTTTCCTTTTATGACAAGATGTGATGATTAAGATAAGTACAATTAGAAGTCTGACACCAAATAGCAAAACAATCCTCCGAAATGAAGCAAATGTTGGATTCATTAAATTAATATGTCTCTTTTGATCTCACCGCGCGAAAATAGAAGCCAAAAACTAAAATCCGTTGAACCAGCAGTCTTACGGAAAATTCACGGATATTTCCATGAGATTATTCGGATCTTTAGGGTTTCAGGCCTGCATAAATAGCTGCTGATTTGCGCGTAACAGACTGAAAAGCTGCGTTGACCACCCCAATACAATTGTCCCTGGAATGACACAGGAAGCAGAAGCTACAGACATAGGCTAAGAAGGATGGTGCTGCAGGTCAACGCAGGAATTCCTTTTGTGTTTTTTCAATGAATTGTCTTATCGATAGCACACTGTGCGGATGAAGAAGCGTTTTACTCTCCCATGGCAGCGCTTTGTTCAAATGTTTTCAGAAGCATAGACTATTGAGCTAAATCATCGCAAAATATGCGCAGTATCAGTTCTGCCTGCTGAAAACTTTTTCAAAAACCGGCTCCTGTAGTCATACGTCGAGCGAAAAGGCAGTAAGGAGCAATCTTTACTGTTTTGACATGAAGCGATTGTGATCAAAGTTTTTTATACTTGCTCCTCAAACAGATAAAAATGAAAAGACCAAAGACAGCTTTTTTTCTGATAGGATATGCGTTGATCTTCCATGTTCAAATCGCCAGAGCAGTAGAAGGCATGTGGCTGCCCATGCTGCTTGCTCAACTCAACGAAAGCGAAATGAAAACCCTTGGCATGCGGATCACAGCCCAGGACATCTACAGCGTAAATCACGCTTCACTTAAAGATGCCATCGTACAATTCGGAGGAGGCTGCACAGGTGAAATCATCTCCTCTCAAGGGCTCTTGCTCACCAATCATCACTGTGGATACGGCCAGATTCAATACCACAGCTCGGTCGGTCGCGATCTGCTCAAAGATGGTTTCTGGGCCATGTCTCAGGCTGAGGAATTAAAAAATCCGGGACTTACTGCCATGTTTGTCCGATACATGGAGGACGTTACCAACGACGTACTGAAAGGTACATTTCAGATTACAGGGGCTGAACGTCAGAAAAAATTGCAGGAAAATATTCAGGCTCTTATCCGCCGGAAGAAGGCTCAAGAGGGATTTGACTACATGGTACGACCATTTTACCACGGAAACCAGTATGTGCTTTTTGCCACAGAAACCTACAGAGACGTGCGGCTTGTAGGGGCGCCCCCTTCCGCCATCGGAAAGTACGGTGCGGATACCGACAACTGGGTGTGGCCGCGCCACACGGGCGATTTTGCGATTTTTAGGATTTATGCCGGGCCTGATAACCAACCCCGTGAAATTGCAGACGACAACAAACCACTCGTACCTCGTAATTTTTTGAAAATCTACCTCGGAGGTGTAAAGCCCGGTGATTTTACAATGGTATTCGGTTTTCCGGGACGTACCAATCAATACCTCCCCTCCAATGAAGTAAACAATATAGTGAATGTATACAATCCGGTAAAAATCCAAATCCGTGACACACTACTTTCACTCCTGGATCGGCGCATGCGCACAAGCGACGAGGTCCGCATCAAGTACGCTGCCAAATATGCCCGCATAGCTAATGCCTGGAAAAAATGGATCGGGGAGACGGAGGGAGTCATCGAAACACGAGGAATAGACCGCAAACTGCGGTTTGAAGAAGAGTTTGAAAAAGCACTGGCAGAAAATCCAGACCTGTATGCCCGGTATTCCTCCACGCTCCCGGCTCTTAAAAAAGCTTACGACGATTTGGTACCCTACCAGCTGGCGAGAGATTATTACATCGAAACAGCCATTCAGGG
>CALFUW010000081.1 GCA_937929815.1 uncultured Flavobacteriales bacterium
ATATTTAAAGCAATAAACCAATTAAAAATCATTGAAAAAACAGAAGAGGAAGTAGCCAGAAATGTTTCATTGAGAAGTGCTCAAGTGGCTGTTTTCGACTGGGCCGAAGACAAGGTGAATCAAATTCAGATTTTAAAGGAAAGAGAAAAATATCGCAGGGAATATCTGGGTAACATAAGTCATGAATTAAAAACGCCGATATTCAATATTCAAGGATATATCCTCACCTTACTTGACGGGGCAATGAATGATCCTGAGCTGTGCGAAAAATACCTTCGCCGAACCAACAAGTCCATCGACCGGATGATTAATATTGTAAACGATTTGGATCTGATCGCTCAGCTCGAGAGCGGTATTCTGAAGTTGAAAATTACAAAATTTGACTTGCTCGAATTGGTAAAGGATGTATTTGATCAGCTATCAGATAAAGCCAAAAGCAGAAATGTAAAGTTGAAATTTAAGAAAAACTACGACCTGCCAATTCTGGTAAAAGCAGATCAAAAGCGCATCGAACAGCTACTTGTCAATCTGATCATGAATGCCATTAAGTACTCTAAACCGGAGGGCGGGCTGGTGGAGGTGGCATTTTATGAACTTCCTGACCAAATCATGACAGAGATATCTGATGATGGCGTAGGCATACCTCAGAACGATTTGCCACGCATATTCGAACGCTTTTACCGTGTGGACAAGAGCCGTTCACGAGATGCCGGCGGCAGCGGGCTGGGTCTTGCCATCGTCAAACACATCATTGAATCGCACAGGCAGTCGATTAACGTTCGGTCGGCAGAGGGCATCGGTAGTGCATTTTCATTTACGCTCAGCAAGTATGAGTGACAGAAAGTCAAAAGAGAAAATCATAACCTTTAAGGGACATTTTTTCATACTTTTCTTCGTCAAATTTGTATAATTTACTCTCTTTTCCCATGGCTGTAATTGTGGTTTTTCCTGTATCTACAAGCAATTGACTATTGAAAATTTTCTTTCTGAAATTTCTTTTGTCAAATGTTTTGTTCAGTGCCTGTTCGTAAAGGGTTTGGAGCTGAGTGAGTGTAAATTCTTTTGGAAGTGAATTAAAACCAACCGGTCTTCTTTTGACACGTCTTTTCAGTCGTTCTTTAGCATAATCAATGATTTCGTTGTGATCAAAAGCCATGGGAGGAATATCGTGATAATTAAGCCATTTGCATCCATTCTTTTCAGCATTTTTAATTTCCTTTTCAGTGAGTTGCATTAGCCCGTAAAATGGAATATTTACTACGCGTCCGATCGGGTTTCTATACACCTTAGCAAATGCATTGAGTTGTTCGAGATACACGTCCTCATGTTCGATTGTATTCATCAAAAGAACTCTAATATTTTCCTCCAGGCTTTCGTCTGCTTTTACATACCTGCTGGGTATGACCCATGCTCCTTTGTATGGTTCATCCTTCCTTCGGGTCAGAAGGATTTTTAAATGCTCGAGGTCAAAGGCAAATAAGACTATGCCCGTGGCCAAAGCCACGTTGAAATATTCGGCTTTTTTGTTTTGTATCATGTTTTAACTTTTAAAGAATATCTTTTAATCGTATGAGTTCTCCTCTGATATGCAGTAGCTTTTCTTTAAGCAGTTCTTTTGAATTGTTGCTTATCTGGTCATTGGATTTTGGCTCTTTGTTCTTGCCGGAGATTTCTTTTTTTGCCCCTTCAAGTGTAAATCCTTTTTCTTTTACGAGATAATAAATATCCTGAAGCGTCTCTACATCCTTTGGTGTAAATAGTCTATTTCCTTTTTTATTGGTTTTAGGATGTAAAAAATCGTTGAATTCCTTGTGCCAAAACCGAATGAGAGATGGATTTACTCCCAGCATCTCAGTCACTTCACCCATTGTAAAATATCGCTTAAACTTCTGCTCTTTGTCTTCCATCAGTCAAACGATTGATTTTGTTGGCGGGCCAGGCGAAGCATCAATTCAAACTCTTCGGGAGTTAAATCATTGAAAAAATAGTTTACAGGATCCACTTTTACCCCATTTTTTATAACTTCATAATGCAGGTGGGGACCTGTAGAGGATCCTGAGCTCCCGACGTAGCCAATGACATCACCGCGCTTCACTTTTTGTCCAGGTCGAACCAGCGACTTTGACAGGTGTGCATATAGAGTATGATATCCAAATCCATGTGAAATAATTATATACAAACCATATCCTGAGCCTCCTAAACCATTGTCATTTATCACTGTTCCATCGCCGGTAGCATATATGGGTGTACCCACCGGGGCGGTGAAGTCTATACCGGTATGCATTTTTAGTACTTTATAGATGGGATGAATTCTCATACCAAAGCCTGAGGCCACAGCTGTCAGATTCTTATTGGCAATGGGTTGAATGGCAGGTATAGAGGCAAGCAGCTTGTTCTTATCCTTAATCAATTCAATCAATTCGTCATACGATCGACTTTGAATGTAAGCTTGCTTACGGAGTTTATCAATTCGCTGAGTCGTCTCCTTTACCAAATCGCTGGTAGAGTAGCCATCTAGATTTTTATATCGATTGATCCCGGCCAGGGAGCTTCTTCGAAGAGACGTGGATATCGGTTCGGCTTCGAAGATGACCCTGTAAATACCGTCATCGCGTCTTTCAAGGTCCAAAAGGGCATTTTCGAGACCGATAGCCTTGTTTTTCAGAAGTTCATAATTGAGCGTCAGGTATTCGATCTCACGAAGAAGTTCCTTTTCTTTAGGAGTCACCAGAAAGGATTTTGAGAAAAAAAGGAATAAGTAGGCAAATAATGCAGAAGAAACAAGGAATAAAAGCATATTTCCAACCTGTTTCCATAAGGAGGGCTCGAGTTTTTTGTAGGAAAGGGTTGTGGGGTCGTATATGTATTTATGCCTTTTAGCCAAGGTACAAGATTACTTATTAAAGTATTGAATGATTATTGCAAAAATACGCGTGAGAGAAAGCAATAGGCATAATTTTGTCCGCTGTTTAATGCCGCTTCAATTCTTTCAATTTTTTGTCTTCAAATATGAACATACTTACTTCCAAAGAAATCAGGAAATTATTTTTAGATTTTTTTCAGTCAAAAGGACACAGAATTGTCCCTTCTGCCCCACTGGTTATCAAAAATGATCCTACCCTGATGTTTACTAATGCGGGAATGAATCAGTTTAAAGACATATTTCTAGGCTATATACCCGCCAAGTATGCTCGTGTGGCAAATTCCCAAAAGTGCCTGCGGGTTAGTGGTAAGCACAATGACCTCGAAGAGGTGGGTATCGATACCTATCATCACACGATGTTTGAGATGCTGGGCAATTGGTCATTTGGCGATTATTTCAAGAAAGAAGCGATTGATTGGGCTTGGGAGTTGCTAACGGTAGTGTATAAGCTCCCCAAAGACAGATTGTATGTGACGGTTTTTGGTGGTGATCAGTCAGAAGGTTTAGCCTTTGATAGCGAAGCTTATGAGATTTGGAGTGCCCATTTGAAGACAGAGAGAATTCTGTCCGGAAGCAAAAAAGACAATTTCTGGGAAATGGGCGATACCGGCCCTTGTGGCCCATGCAGCGAGATTCACATAGATCTCAGAAGTGATGAAGATCGCCGGAAAAAGGATGGAAAAGAGCTTGTAAATACAGGACATCCACAGGTGATCGAAATCTGGAATCTGGTTTTTATGGAGTTTAACCGAAAAGCCAACGGAACCCTCGAAAAACTGCCATCCCGACATGTAGATACAGGTATGGGCTTCGAACGCCTTACAATGGCTCTGCAAGGCAAAACTTCCAATTATGATACAGATATCTTTCAGCCGATCATACAAAAAATAGAAGTGCACGCAGGTATAGGCTACCGCAGTAACGAAAGGTCAGATATTGCAATGCG
Organism: uncultured Flavobacteriales bacterium; assembly: GCA_937929815.1. Classification (GTDB taxonomy): domain Bacteria; phylum Bacteroidota; class Bacteroidia; order Flavobacteriales; family Schleiferiaceae; genus Thermaurantimonas. Next base: position 3,870 of record CALFUW010000081.1, read on the forward strand.
TGTGATTGCCGACCACGTGCGCGCTGTGGCTTTTGCCATTGCCGATGGTCAACTTCCATCCAATACCGGGGCCGGATATGTGATCCGGCGAATTCTTCGCCGTGCCATCCGATATGGGTATTCTTCCCTTGATATCAAGGCTCCGTTTATCTATACGCTCGTCGATGTACTTGCCGCAGAGATGGGTGATTTCTATCCCGAGGTCAAAGAGTCGGCTGAATTCGTATCAAGGGTAATTAAGCAAGAGGAGCAAGCCTTCATCAAAACGATTGACAGTGGATTAAACCGGCTCGAAGAAGCAATAAAAAACACAGATGGCACTGTAATCGATGGCCAGAAAGTCTTTGAGTTGTATGATACATATGGTTTTCCGGTCGATCTCACATCACTGATATTGAGGGAGAGAGGATATACAGCCGATTTGGAAGGGTTTAACAGCGAGATGCAAAGACAAAAAGAACGATCCAGAGCCGCAGCAGAACTGACGACCGGTGATTGGGTAGGACTCAGAAATGGTGGGGATATTTTTGTGGGGTATGATGCATTGGAAGTACAAACAGAAGTGGCAAAATTTCGAAAAGTAGCTTCAAAAGACAAGACGTTTTATCAGATCGCTTTGGTAGAGACACCTTTTTATCCGGAAGGTGGCGGACAGATAGGAGATACAGGTGTTTTAATATTTGGAGAGGAAGAGATTGAAGTATATGATACCAAGAAGGAAAATGGAATCATTATCCACTTTACCAAAAAATTGCCTGAAGACATTACGGGCATAGTCAGGGCTGTAGTAGATGTCGAAAAGAGAAAATCCACAGCACGCAATCACTCTGCTACACACCTGGTTCACTATGCCTTGAGGCAAGTACTGGGTACACACGTAGAACAAAAGGGCTCGCTGGTTGCTCCTCAATATCTGAGATTTGACTTTTCGCATTTTGCCAAAATGACAGACGAGGAGATCGGTGAAGTAGAAAATATTGTGAATCACATGATTCTCGAAAATATGCCTCTTCAGGAATACAGGGAGATCGATATAGAGACAGCCATGGACATGGGTGCTATGGCACTATTCGGCGAAAAATACGGAGACAAGGTGCGCGCCATTCAGTTTGGGCCTTCGGTGGAGCTGTGTGGTGGTACCCATGTGCCATCTACAGCTGCAATCGGACTTTTTAAAGTTATTCAGGAGTCTTCCATATCTGCCGGCATAAGGCGGATTGAGGCCATTACCGGCTTTGAATTTTTAAATGAATACCGGAGTCAAAGCCGGATTTTAGAGGGAATGAAAGAGCTTCTCAGAAATCCAAAAGACCCCATTACTTCCCTTCGAAACCTAGTCGAAGAGCGCCAGATACTTCAGAAGAAGATTGAGAATTATGCACGCCTGGAGGTTCAGAATCTCTTTGAATCCATATCCAAAGAATTTGAAAATTCGTCCAACCAGATATGTGTAAAAAAGGTGGAAATGGACGCTCCGCAGGTCAAAGATTTGGCATACAGATTAAAACAGAGATTTCCCAATGGGTGCTTTGTTTTTGGATATGCATCGTGGGACAAACCGGGTATAGCCGTAGCAATCGGTGATGATGCGGTGAAGGCAGGTAAAAATGCCGGATTGGTCGTCAGAGAGATTTCAGCATTGATCAAAGGAGGGGGAGGTGGACAGCCAAACTTTGCAACGGCCGGCGGTTCTGATATGTCGGGACTGGAGGCTGCCCTTGAAAGAGCAAGACAGGTTCTGGTATCACATTAAAACAAAGAGTATTCGAGGTTTCCCTATCTTTGGACGATTGAACCCGACACTTCGCATGAAACTAGTTGACAAGGATGCTTTTGCCAAGGCCACCAATTTGGACAAGGTGGGATTAAAAAGTATGGCGAGCCTTATGATGAGGATTTTAAAACTAAATGATATCAACGAAGTGTATGAAAAATTGTATGCGCACAAGGGGGTCGAGTTTATTGATAAATTGTTTGAAGAGATAAAAGTTCACTTTGACTATTATGAGGAGGAGCTAAGTCGTTTTCCGAAACAAGGGCCTTTTATCACTGTGTCTAATCATCCTTTAGGTGGTGTAGATGGCGTCTTGCTCATCAAGCTTGTATCGCTTGTCAGACCTGATTTTAAGATCATTGCCAACTTTCTGCTGAAAAAAATTGAGCCAATTAGTGATTTTATCATGCCTGTCAATCCCTTTGATTCAGAAATTGTGCACAAAAGCAGCATCCCGGGAATTAAAGATGCAATACGTCATTTAAAAGAAGGTCATCCTCTGGGGTTGTTTCCGGCTGGAGAAGTTAGTACCTACCACTTTGACGAGGGTAAAATTCTGGATAAGGAATGGGAGGAGGGTGCCATTAAACTCATTAAAAAAATGAAAGTACCCGTCGTACCGGTGTATTTCAAGGCCAGAAACTCATTCTGGTTTTATCTACTGGCATCTATTCATCCCAAATTGCGCACGGCAAAATTGCCCAGCGAAATTTTTACACAAAAAAACAAACCTATACTTGTTCGAATAGGAAAACCCATATTGCCGGCAGAGATTGACGAATATCCTGATGAGGAATCCTTAGGAAACTTCCTTCGCACTCGTACATACATGCTTTCCAGTACGCTGCCGCCAAAAAAATCGGTCATAAAACTTCCTGTCAGTCCTCTTGGCCGTAAGGGTGTAAAACCCATTGTGGATGCGGCTCCCGTCAGTAAAGTCCAGGAAGAGATCAATCTTTTAAAAACCAGAAATAAAAAGCTGACCGAAACCAAAAACTACGAAGTGTATGAGTTCTCGGGCGATGAATGTCCCTACCTGTTGCACGAAATTGGCAGATTGCGCGAACTGACCTTCCGCGAAGTAGGCGAGGGGAGCAATGCAGAAATAGACTTGGATGAATTTGATCAGTATTATACCCATTTGATATTGTGGGATAGTGAGGCTCAAAAACTGGTAGGGGCTTACAGATTAGGTATCGGTCAAAAAATATATCCAAAATTCGGGCTTAAAGGTTTTTATGTTCCAACGCTGTTTAAAATCGAAAAAGAGGCTGAACATCTCTTTTCAATGGGAATTGAAATGGGACGCGCATTTGTAATTAAGGAATATCAGGGCAAACCGCTGCCTCTTTTTTTACTTTGGAAAGGAATCATCCACGTAATTCTAAGAAATCCCGGACACCGATATCTCACTGGCTGTGTGAGCATAAGCAATTCCTACAGCAAATTCTCCAGAACACTTATGATCGAATTCATCAAACTCAACTATCTCGATAAAAAACTGACCAAATTCATAAAACCCAGGAAGGCTTATAAAGTTAAAATCGACGAACGTGATAAAGAATTTGTACTCTCTAAGGCCAAAGATGATTTGAATAAGCTGGATAAATTTATTGAAGACCTCGAGCCCGGAAATACGCGGATACCGGTCTTGCTGAAGAAGTACATTAAGCAGAATGCCAAAGTAGTCGCATTCAACGTAGACCCTAAATTCAACAATGCCCTCGACGGCTTTATGTACATCGATATCAATGATTTGCCATCGCAGACGATTCAGCCGGTGCTCGAAGAGCTTGAAGTTGCAACCAAGCGCGCACAGCAAAATTCGCAGACATCCTGATAAAACTGCTGGTGAAAAATTGATTTATAGAAAATTATACATTCTATCCCGGTAACTTATATTTCATTGAATGCAGAACTTTGGAGTAAAAATCAATCAAATTCATCTGATTTTGAATTTGTTTTCGTACAAATCGCGGACTTGCTGGGGATCCATAGCCCCTTTTATTATGACGACATCATCGATCATTCCTTCAAAATACTGGTCAAAAGTTGACTCGCTTCCGCCGATGATAAAAGGATGACTGGGTGTGGCATCATAGCCTACGTTCATGATATTGAGCTCTGTATTTGAGTTTTGAAGCAATCCCCCTCCGGAAATTTTGACAAGCGGGCGCATCTTGCCGTCGACATAAATTCTCACTACTCCTTGAGCTCTATCTACTGTCACGGTGAGTTGATGCCACTGATTGTCATTGAAGGTCGATTCCTGAGTTCTGATGAGCACAGCATTTTTTGTATCCATAGATCTAGTACCTCCAATTCCAAAGGCAATACAACCTTTTTTTCCTCCAAATGCATAATTTACAGCAGTAAAAATGCCTGGCTTGAAACTTTGAACTCCGGTCGACAGAGGAAACATGTACTTTTTTTTGCCCGATGTCTTAAACCAAAGACTTATGGCAAAACTTTCTTCCTCCTTGAAATCCACTACTGAATTGTCCTCAAATACGATATATTCATTTCTGCCATTGAAGTGGTATGCGCTGTTGGGGTTACCAAACCGGTCTTCCGTGAGTTTGGCATTTCTAACCGTTCCGTGGCTTGAATTGCTAATTTCATTATCAGCATTGCCATTAAACGGATAGTAGGCGACTACGCGTTGAGCAGATAATTCTCGGAGT
>CALFUW010000082.1 GCA_937929815.1 uncultured Flavobacteriales bacterium
TGTAAATTTTGTGCATGATATCAGGCTTCTCCTATCCATAGCCTACCGAAATATCTGGAGAAACAAGGGCAGGTCGCTCACATTGATGACTTCTGTAGCTCTGGGCCTGGCCGGTGGCATGACCGCCATCAGCATGGGACAGGGTATGATCGCTCAACGATTCAAAATCGTCATTGAAAAGAACTTCAGCCATATGCAAATCCACCATCCCAGGTGGATGGAGCAGTTTGAGGTGAATTATACCATTCCAGACCTGGCATCTGTGGAAAGAGAACTGAAAAAGCAGCCGGATTACAGGATGCATTGTAAAAGAACGATTTCCAATGGCATCGCTCAATCTCCCACCTCTTCGGGTGCAGTGCAGATACGTGGCATTGACCCTGAAAGCGAAAGAGCGGTGACGGCATTCCACGAACTCATCACAGAAGGAGAATATCTCAATGAAACTCAATCGATGTATGTACTGGTCGGCAAGCAATTGGCTGAGAAACTTAATGTGGGTTTGGGCTCCAGGGTGGTACTGTCGTTTACGGATCAGGAGTACAATGTGATCTCCTCGGCCTTTACAGTCGGAGGTATCTTCAGAAGTGTGAGTACCCAATATGATGAGCGAAATGTATTTGTCATACGGAGGGATTTAAATCAGTTTTTGGGTATTGGGGACAGAGCTCATGAAATAGCCATACTTTTTTCAGATGAACAGAAGGCCGTGAAAGCGGAAGTTGCTCTCTCGAAGGTTCTCCCCGGCACTTCGGTACAGAGCTGGCGAAAGTTGTCTCCGGAGCTGGTGTACCTTCAGGACGTAGGCAGTCAGGTATTGTACATCTTCATCATTCTGATCATGCTGGGGCTGAGTTTCGGAATATTCAATACCATGCTGATGATCGTACACGAGCGCACTCACGAACTGGGAATGCTCAAGGCAATCGGCTTAAACAAAAGCCGGACTTTTGTAATGCTGCAGCTGGAAACCCTGATGATGACCATGCTCGGCACTGTCGTCGGACTCCTTTTGGGTAGATTGATCCTATGGCCGCTGATGGGGGGAATCGATCTGAACTTCCTGTCAGATGCACTGGCAGCCTTCGGGATTCCCACGGTGGTGTATCCGGTGATCGGCCCGGATTTTTACCGGAATGTCATCCTGCTGGTCCTGGGATTCACCTTTTTTGCCAGCTTATACCCGAGCTGGAAAGCTCTGCAAATCAATCCGGCAGATGCTGTGCGTATCCAATGATACCCTTGAAGGGCAATCCATGTTGTGGTAAAAAGATTATTTAAGTCAAACACAGAAAAGAGAAGGCGTACAATCCGTAATCCGGTAAGAGACCGGAGGAGCCTGCGAAACCGTTTAAACCCATACCATACTTCCATACCTTTGCACGGACAAACGAATCAGCACTATGGGAAGAGCCTTTGAATACAGAAAAGAGAAAAAATTCAAACGCTGGGCTACAATGGCCAAAAACTTTACAAGAATCGGTAAAGAAATATCGATTGCCGTGAAAGAGGGCGGCCCAAACCCTGAAACCAACGCCAGACTGCGAGCGGCAATACAAAATGCCAAATCGGTCAATATGCCAAAAGAAAATATCGAGCGGGCAATCAAGCGTGCGACAGACAAGGAAATGGCCGATTACAAGGAAATGGTGTACGAGGGGTATGGGCCGGGAGGTATCGCCATCCTGATCGAAACGGCGACTGATAATCCTACCCGCACGGTGGCCAATTTGCGCAGCTACTTCAATAAGCACAATGGCTCACTGGGCACAAGTGGTTCGGTGGATTTTATGTTTGACCACAAGTGTCAGTTCAAAATCCGCAAACCAACCGACCTGGACATAGAAGAGCTGGAACTGCAGCTTATCGACTTCGGTGCAGAAGAATTTTTTGAGGATGATGAAGATGGCACTCTAATGGTGTATGGAAACTTCTCCGACTACGGAAAGCTACAAAAGGGTATCGAAGAGATCGGGCTAGAGGTGGTATCTTCCGGATTAGAACGCATCCCACACGAGACTCGTGAAGTCACCGATGAGGTACGAATACAGCTGGATAAATTGCTCGAAAAAATTGAAGAAGACGACGATGTACAGAATGTATATCACAACATGGCTTAAAAGGATATTCACTCAATATACCGGATACGTAGGTCAAATGAATAGTACACGCCCTACTTTTGCAACCTGATAGTACAAAATTGAGCCTGCAGAGGTATTTAGAAGATTTTGGGAGATATGTCCTAATGTTGGGGAGGGTTTTCAGAAAGCCTGAAAACAAGCGCATGTACTTTGATGCCTTTCTAATAGAGATTGAGCATCTCGGCATTCAATCAGTGGGCCTTGTTGCCATTATCTCGCTGTTTGTGGGAGCAGTGGTAACAATTCAGACGGCCCTCAATCTAGAAAACCCGCTGATTCCGGCATATTATATCGCTATAGCCACCCGTGAAAGCATTATACTTGAGTTTTCTCCAACGATGGTCAGCCTGATTCTCGCAGGTAAAGTGGGTAGCAATATCGCTTCTACGCTGGGCACCATGCGGGTGAGCGAGCAGATCGATGCGCTTGAGGTAATGGGTGTAAACTCTGCTTCTTATCTGATCCTTCCAAAGGTGCTGGCGGCTGTATTTTTTAATCCAATACTGATCAGTATGTCCATGTTTTTAGGAATTCTGGGCGGCTATATATTCGGACAGCTTACCGGCATGGTCGGACCGCAGGACTTTATTGAGGGGTTGCTGCTGGAGTTCAGAGCCTTTTATGTGACCTACGCTTTGATAAAGACGGTTGTTTTTGCCTTTATCATCACGACGGTATCAGCCTACTACGGGTATTATGTCAAGGGTGGAGCCATAGAGGTAGGACAAAGCAGCACACGCGCCGTGGTGGCCAGCAGCCTGATTATCATATTGGCAAATTACATTCTCACCCAAATCATACTTAGCTGATGATAAAGGTTGAAAATATCAAAAAGAAATTTGGTGATGCCGAGGTTATCAAAGGCATATCGGCTGAGTTTTACCCGGGAAAGGTCAATCTGATCATCGGAAAATCAGGATCCGGAAAAACGGTATTCATGAAATCACTACTTGGCCTTTTTGATATTGACGGAGGTGAGATTTACTACAGTGGGGAGCCACTGTCGGGTATGGATTTCAAACGCAGGAAAGCCCTTCGCACGGAGATGGGAATGGTATTTCAGGGAAGTGCATTGTTTGATTCTCTCAATGTGGAAGAAAATGTCATTTTTCCGCTCAAAATGTTTTCTGAAAAGAAGCCGGACGAAATGTTGGAGAGAGTTAATTTTTGTTTGAGAAGGGTCAATCTCGAAAATTCAAATAACAAATATCCCGCCGAACTCAGCGGTGGTATGAAAAAGCGCGTTGCAATCGCACGCGCCATAGCCATGAATCCAAAATACCTCTTTTGTGACGAACCCAACTCCGGACTGGATCCTCAGACTTCCATAGTGATAGACAACCTCCTGCGTGAAATCACACAGGAATTTGGCATTACCACCGTCATCAATACCCATGATATGAATTCGGTGATGGAAATCGGTGATAATATCATTCTGATTAAAGACGGATTAAAAGCCTGGCAGGGAAATAAATCTGAGATTCTGGACACTGATAATGAAGATGTAAACGAGTTTGTATTTACCTCACAGCTCTTCAAGCGCATCAAACAACTGCATCACACAGCCGGCGCTCGTGAGTGACTCCCTATTGATTTATTCTGAAAAAATTACTCCTCGCCTTCTTTACACATGCCGGGTCATATTCGAACACGTGACCCCGTGTGTGTACCGATGTACAGATTCAGCCGAACAGTTTGTAAGGTATCCAGGTCCGAAGATCAACTACAGCCCCAATCGTACCCTTGGGGGGATCTGGATCTATCCGGCCAGGTTGCTGTTTTCTACAGAACTTTTTGAGCAGGAAGTCCGATGTACCTACCATCCTGTGTGCGGCACAGAAATGTTTCACGATGCGTGCAGCGAAATCTGTTTTGATGTCTTTGCTTCGGTTTTTTATATGGTATCGAGATATGAAGAATACCTGCCACATATCCGAGATGCTCACGGTCGATTTATACCTTCAGAATCCGTAGCCGGAAAGAATGGTTTTCTCGACACACCGGTGGTCAATCTTTGGTGTCTGCAACTTCGGGACAAAATACTGGAGCGCTTTCCTGGATTTCGAATCAGTAAGACCGCCTTCAAGTACACTGCCACCATCGATGTGGACAATGCCTATGCCTACAAAGGCAAAGGACTTATGCGCACACTGGGCGGGCTGGCTAAAGATTCGAGATCTTTGGACCTGAAGAGGCTGGTCGAGCGCTTTTCAACGGTCTTTCTCGGCTCTAAAGACCCCTACGATACCATAGATTACCAACTGAGAATTCATCAATCATTCGGATTCGAGGTCATCTATTTTTATCTATTCTCCAAATACGGCCCATATGACCGAAACTTACCGATCTACAGTCCAAGATATCAGGAGCACATCAAATTTGTAGCAGATTTTGCCCAAATAGGTATCCATCCATCCTACCGCGCGAGTGAGGATTTTGCGGAGCTGGAATACGAGATCACCAGCCTGGAGGCTACCATCCGAAGGCAAATCACCA
>CALFUW010000083.1 GCA_937929815.1 uncultured Flavobacteriales bacterium
CATTATCCAATCAACGCCTGGCACTGATGTGGGTGGTGTAGAAGTGGGAATCCACATCTGCTGGGTACCGCATGTTCCAAAGTCCAGATCATTTAGAGTGCTGCAAGGTCCTGTGTTACACTGGCTGGCGGATGCAGTGGCTGATGGGGCAATGTTGATCTGAGCTTTTAATAAAAATGAGCTGGCAAAAAATGTAAAATAAAGTAACAGTTTTTTCATTTAAGATGGGTGTGTGGTTTATAAAACAAGTTTAAAACATTTTTTCAAATGAAACATGGAATTTTAGGCTATTTAAAATTATTTGATTTAATTAGCTTTTTTTGAAAATAGTTTATCTTTTAGTAAATTATCTTGAAGATTTTTATAAAAAATATCAATTAATTGAAAAGCTTAGTAATGGTCTCGCAGAAAAAGGATTGCAATTCATTTAGCTTTTTGCTAAGAAATCCATTCCTTACATAGTAAAAAACGTGTTTTGCACAAATAAGGATTATTATATTATTTAGTTTATTGACTTTCAGATATGTGAAGGCTCCCAAATGATTCTGAAAAAAGTGCTTAAATTTTGATTGGTATACGATATTGGTATTCCGGTGACAATACCGATCAAAAAGTTGTCTTTAATCTGTAATCTCATCTGAGGCCTGAAGATTGCAAAGAATTCATCTCGGTAAGCATATTTGTTCACTTCAAGGCCAATGAAATTGCGTGTGCCGGGTAGCATGTAATGAATGTTAGAGTTCCATTCTACACGGCTGTTTATTGAAGCATCGCTGAAACTCTGAAAAATCTGCGGGCCTGCATAAATCAGTGAATGCCAATTATTTCCCCACCTTTTTGCGGCTACTATAAAGGGGTTATACATATTTTCTGAAAAAAACTGACGCTTGACTTCTGAGGGAGGCATTAAAAAGGTCTCGTTTAAGTATCCAAGAGCTATCGAAGTAGATGTCTCAGTATTGACATAGAAGGTCCACTGCGCAGCCAACTTAAGGCTTTCAATTTGGTTTTGGGGTCTTTCGCCCTGGCTGTTTCCATTGTGAGGCGTAAAAAAATTAACCGGTACTTCTACTTCGAGTCCCAGTCGATCGATAATTGCCCATTCATATTCTACAAATAGCAAGTACTCGTCGTACTTCTTTTTATTAAAAAGTCCTATCCCGATGTTCCATTCTGCTTCTCCCTTGCGGGCTCCTAAATCCCGTATCAGGTCTATAAACAATGGCTCTGCATGTAGCACTTTAGGTTTTCCCTGGTAAGATTCATATACAGCGATGTAAGTACTGTCAGTCAGGCGATCTTCGTCGTCTTCATCAATTTTTTCTTTAGGTTCAATCTGGGCATTTGTCAACAGCACTTTGGTAAAGAGTACTAACATCATGCAGGAACGAAGCAATAGATTTTTCATGTCACATAGCTCATCAATTACTATGCCTGCAAGCACCACCAACTGACAACCTCGATTGATGACAAAAATCATCTTTTGAATTGAGAGCTGTCATAGATGGTCGGACCGGTTAATTTGAATTTTGTGATTGAAAAAATAATTCCAGGAATTCGATGGAAATCATTTACATCCTCATATTTATAAGTATTGTTATCGCGTCTGGGTTTTTAGTCGCCTTTGTCTGGAATGTCAATTCAGGGCAGTATGATGACGATGTGACACCCGCTATACGGATGCTCTTCGACAACGAGGCCCCATCAAAGAAAAATTCAGAATCTAATCAAAAATCAACCAATAAATAAATTTCGCTATGGAAATGGAGAGATTCAATTATGATAACAGGACAGTAAGGGATTTCATGATTGCTGCCATTGTATTCGGAATCGTGGGAATGCTTGTAGGTCTGACAGTGGCTTTACAACTGGTATTTCCTGCATTAAATTTTGACACGTCCTTTCTGACATTTGGTCGAATAAGGGCATTGCATACCAATGCAGTAATTTTTGCCTTTGTCGGAAATGCCATGTTTGCAGGGGTTTACTACTCACTGCAGCGTCTGCTTAAAACGCGCATGGCAAGCGATTTTCTCAGTCGATTCCACTTTTGGGGTTGGCAGCTGATCATCCTTGCAGCCGCGATCACTCTACCACTTGGAATTACCTCCAGTAAAGAATACGCTGAGCTGGAATGGCCCATTGATATTGCCATTGCTGTGGTTTGGGTGGCTTTTGGTGTTAATATGATTTGGACAATATTGATTCGGCGTGAGCGCCACTTGTATGTGGCCATCTGGTTTTATATCGCCACGTTTATCACCGTTGCACTGCTGCATATTGTCAACAATATTGAGATTCCGGTACACCTGTTTAAAAGTTACTCTGTGTATTCCGGCGTTCAGGATGCTCTGGTACAATGGTGGTACGGTCACAATGCGGTTGCTTTCTTCCTCACTACACCCATCTTGGGACTTATGTACTACTACTTGCCCAAAGCAGCCAATAGACCTGTATATTCCTACAAACTTTCGATTATCCACTTCTGGGCGCTCATATTCATTTATATATGGGCAGGTCCACACCATTTGCTTTACTCTGCCCTGCCCGACTGGGCTCAGTCTTTGGGTACCGTATTTTCTGTGATGCTAATCGCTCCGTCATGGGGTGGTATGATCAATGGTCTTCTAACCCTTAGAGGTGCATGGGACAAAGTGCGCGAGAGTGCCGTACTGAAATTTTTTGTGGTGGCGGTGACAGCCTACGGTATGGCTACGTTTGAAGGTCCGATGTTGTCCTTGAAAAGTGTTAATGCTATTGCACACTTTACTGATTGGGTAGTAGCTCACGTTCATATTGGAGCTCTGGGTTGGAACGGATTTATGGCCTTTGGTATGTTTTACTGGTTGTTTCCGCGTATTTACAAGACCAAACTGTATTCAGAAAAACTTGCAAACATCCACTTCTGGATCGGAACAATCGGCATTCTTTTCTGGGCTTTGCCAATGTATGTAAGTGGCTTTACTCAAAGCTTGATGTGGAAGCAGTTCAACCCCGATGGTACACTGGTATACGGCAATTTCCTTGAAACAGTGACCCAGATTATTCCCATGTATGCTCTTAGAGCCATCGGAGGCTTGCTTTATGTAATAGGAATCGGCATCATGACATACAATCTTATCAAAACCATGGCCAGTGGAAAACTGCTCGCTGAAGAGCCTGCTGAAGCTCCCGCATTGGTGGCACATGGTATCCATGGTCAGGAATCCTTTCACCGCTCCCTGGAACGCAAGCCTGTCATCTTTACAGTACTTGTGCTGGTAGCAGTACTCATTGGAGGTGTAGTCGAAATTGTACCCACATTGATGGTCGAAAGCAACATTCCAAAAATTGCATCGGTAAAACCTTATACACCCCTGGAACTTGAAGGTCGCGATATCTACATCCGCGAAGGGTGTAATGCCTGCCACTCTCAGCTAGTCAGGCCATTCCGCAGCGAAATAGCCCGATACGGTGATTATTCCAAAGCGGGGGAATATGTATACGATTACCCGTTTCTTTGGGGAAGTAAGCGCACCGGACCCGACCTACACAGAGTCGGCGGCAAGTATCCGCACAGCTGGCACTACAATCACATGTGGGATCCGACGTCTATGAGTCCGGGCTCTATAATGCCGAGATATCCATGGCTCTTTACCACAGATAAAAATGATGCGACACTCAACACTGCCTACACGCAGAAGAAAATGACCCAACTCTCAAAACTCGGCGTGCCATATACAAAAGAACAAATTGAAAATGCACTGATTGACCTGGAAGTGCAGGCACAAATCATTGCCGATGAGCTTAACAGAGATCCTAATATCAGCGTGAATCCTAACGAAGAAATCGTCGCGCTCATTGCTTATCTCCAACGACTTGGTACAGACATCAAAGTGAAAAATCAAACAGCTCAAAATCAATAAGGCCATGCTTAAATTTGTGAAACACCATCTGGCTTCGATTGATAACGTGGACATCTATCCCATTATCTCGCTAATATTATTTGGTTCAGTATTTCTCATTATTCTCATCCGCACTTTTCTAGCTGATAAGAAAGACATGAAGATATTGAGTCAGATCCCCCTTGAGGATGAAGCAACTTTTAATTCAAAAAAATAAACATCATGAAAAAGAATTTAACCATCCTGTTTTCTCTTGCATGCATGATGCTGATGGCCCAAGAGCAGCCGGCAGCAAGTTCCAGTTTTGACTGGTATCGGTTGCTCAGTGATGCCTACTTCTGGATTTTTCTGGTAAATTTTGTAATGCTAATCATTACACTCCGAAATGTAAATCTTGCATATAACGTTGTCAAAGAACTCAAAATAAAACAACTGCAAGACAACACAGCTCTGGATGCAGAAACTGCTGAAATTCACATGCGTCCAAAAGAGGCACAGCCAAGTCTCTACCAGCGGGTCATGCTCGCGCTCACCAAAGCCAAACCTGTGGAGAAAGAAGCTGACATCATGCTTGATCACGACTACGACGGCATTAAAGAACTCGACAACTCACTGCCCCCGTGGTGGGTCTGGGGATTTTACATCACTATTATTTACTCGGTTATTTATCTGATTCATTTTCACGTATTAGGTACCGGACCATCAAGCAAAGAAGAACTCGAGCGGGAATTGGCCTTAGCCGAAAAACAGAAAGAAGAGTACCTTAAAACTGCTGCCAACCTCATAGATGAAAACAACGTCCAATATCTTACAGCTGAGGCCAATCTCGCAGCAGGCAGAAAAATCTTCGAACAAAACTGCGCATCATGCCATGCTCAGGATGGCGGAGGCTTAGTAGGCCCTAACCTTACAGACAACTACTACATTCACGGCGGAAGTATCCAGGATATATTTAAGGTGATAAAGTACGGCGTGCTTGAAAAAGGAATGCTATCTTGGAAAGATATGCTTTCACCCGCTCAAATGCAGGATGTCGCAAGTTATGTAAAATCTTTGGTCGGGACCACACCGGCAAATCCCAAAGAACCTCAAGGTGAATTTTATGTTGAAAATATTGAAGAATCAGAAACAATCGATGCCAAAGATGAAATATCGCAAAGTGAAATAAATTAATCATTTAGTAAAAAAGCTTTTTTCATAGCAGGTAGATACCGGTGAGAAGCCAACTTTACGGGCAGATCACCGGTTTTTTATTGAGCGGTATCGATGCGACTAAGACCTGCCTTGGCTTTTTGGTGCAATCCTTCCTGATACGGAAAATTTTTCATCGTCAGACATTTTTGAAAATAGCTTTTGGCCCGATCATAATTTCCGAGCTTTTCAAAAAGCAATGCTGCTTGAAGTGCTGAATTTGCTCGATTAAAAGCTGGATCATCATGTATATCAACTGCCTTTCCGAAGGCGTCTATAGCGAGGTAAGGAAGCCCTTGTTTTTGATAAATACGACCCAACCGATAGTAGTATTCGGCTTTTTCATCCGGTAGCATGCAGCATTCAAGTGTACCATCTGCCATGAGTACATCCAGTGCCTTGTCCAGATAGCCTCCGTCAAAGAGTAGACGTGCTTGGATCAACACTTTGTTGAGAGGCACTTCAGCTTCACGGGCAGCTTGCTGATCAGGACCTATCACGTTTGCCCCCACCGTAGAAATTAGCAACCTCAAAGAGTCAGCTCTGGATATCTCATCATTGAGAAGATAGTGCCATGACAGATATTTATACGTTGCTTTGATGTGGTGAATACCCCTGTATTCGCTTAAAAAAGAAAGAAAAACAGACTCTGCATCAGCACTGCCGGCGGCAAGGCGCGCCTTACCAAGGAGAAAGTTGTAATAATGCAATTTTACCTGACCGGGGTGCTGCTTTATAGTCTCTAAGATCGTAAGCGCACGCTCGTTATACCCTTGTTCCATCAGAATTTTGGCGCAGATAACTGCTGTCACAAAATTATCCTGGATGTTGATCCCTTCTTTATCTGGGATTACTTCCTCATTATCTGTTAGTTGTTTATAAGTTATGATGTAGAGGAGATTTGCTTTGGTCAGGTATGGTTTGTACTGCTTCTGGGAGATGATGGACCTGTGTGCAGATTTCATTAAGGCAAGCCCTTTTTGTACATCTCCGCTGAATCCGATTATGGACAAGTACCGACGCATATCCGGCGGTAAGCTCCCTACAGTAGCTATCATATTTCCCCAAAGGAGCTTCACCATTGCATCCTGAGGGTATTGGTTAAAGGTTGATTTGGCCAGGTTGTAGGCTGAGAGAAACTCTGAAGCACTGCGCAATCTGTTATTAAGTCTGATCTGAAGCATTCCGGCGTAGATAAAAATCTCTATTCTGGCTAGCAGATGGTGGATAGTTTGATCTTTATCCGCCTCGATGTTTTTCATTATCTTCTTTATCTGAAAGAGATTTTTTCGGGTGATCTCATCAACATCCGCAGCAGTAGCCTCGGTAAAAAGCAAAAGGGCACGGGATGCAAATACGGCCATGTTTTCAGGTTTGGCAGATGATTCTCTGTCCAGCATCTTGGCTGCATCTTTGAGATATAGGTTGTAGATCTGCTGATGTGCAGAGAGTACCTGGGGGGTAAATTCAAAAGTTGCAAACGCAAATTGAATTGTAAAAAATGCCGCATATAAAAAAAGGGACTTCAGTGCGAAATCCCTTGTTCCCATTCTCATTTTTAAGAATGTGTTGAAATTTTTAAAAATGTATTTCAGATAGAAGCAATGAGATTGTTGATGCGCTCCTCCTCTTCGCGTGCCAGGTCTGAATCTACGAGAATCCTTCCGCTATGCTCGTCGATAATGATTTTTTTTCGAGACTGAATTTCAAGTTGTCTTTGTGGAGGAATGGTGAAAAACGACCCCATAGATGCACCACGTTCTACTGGTACAACTGCCAGTCCATTTTTCATCCGCTCTCTGATCCTCTTGTATGCAGCCAGTAAGCGCGGCTCAATCAATCTGGCAAACTCTTCAGATTTTTTCATTAGAACTTCTTCTTCTTTAGAAGTTTCACTCATTATGGACTCCAGCTCTTGTTTTTTAAACTCCAGATGTGTATTGAGCTCAGAAATCTTCTCTTCAGAAGCTTGTATCTGAGCTGTTTTATGGTCGATCCTGGCTTTGGCTTCTTTCATCCGCTTTTCTGCTAATTGGATCTCCAGCTCCTGATATTCGATTTCTTTGGAAATAGCTTCAAATTCACGATTGTTTCGCACATTTTTTTGCTGATCTTTATACTTATTGATCTTATCAAGGCACGCTTTGATGAAAATTTTTTTACCTTTTATTTCATTTTCGAGCTCTGCGATTTCGTGATTGAGTTTCTCAACCCGGGTCCTCAGGCCTTCAATTTCATCTTCGAGATCCTGCACTTCTAAAGGTAAATCACCTCTTATGGATTTTATTTTATCAATTCTGGAGTCAATCAATTGTAAATCATACAATGCCCTTAACTTCATTTCCACTGTAACTTCTTGGCTCATAAGTTTTTATAATATTTTTACGGGATTTGTCTGAACATTCGAAATTTGGATTGCAAATGTATGGAACTTTTTATTTAAAAAATCAGCAATTTCATTGAGTATCATCCATTCTGTTTCACAATGGCCTGCGTCCAATATTCCGAAGGATGGATCTGCCCTGAAGAAGTCGTGGTATTTTATATCCCCGGAGATGAATACTTCAGCGCCCTGCTCTTTGGCATATGGAATCAGAAAGGCTCCTGCTCCACCACAGAATGCAACTCTCTGAACGGTATCAGGGTGCAGCTTTGAGGCCCGAATGACATCAGCCTTTAAGACATTTTTTACCATCTGAACGAACTCGAGGTAATTCATGGGTTTCGGAAGGTTACCGATTCCACCTGAACCAGACTCGGGATCTGTATTCTGCAGGGGGTGAATGAAATGGGCAACTTCTTCGTATGGATGAGCCTGCAACATCGCAGACAGTACAGTCCGAAGTCTCCGACCAGGGACGATGACTTCCAGTCTACGCTCACTGACCCGCTCGAGCTGGTGAATGCGTCCTATTGCCGGATTGGCATTCTCAAGGGGGATAAAGCTCCCCGTACCGGAGAGTGCATATCCGCAGTGCGAATAATTTCCAATCCGACCGGCACCTGCTTCGAAGACGGCTGCTTCTACTCGTTCGAAAGCCTCATCAGGGATAAATACCACAAGACTATATAGTTTGTCTTTTCCGGGTTTAAGGATCTTGAAGTTTTCAATGCCAAGTCGGTTAGCAAGTGCCTTGTTGACTCCCGTGAGGATATTGTCCGCGTTGGTATGAAGGGCTATGTGTCCGATATTATGCCGAATCAGGGAGGCTATAAGTTTTTCTTCAGGTGATTGCTCTGTAAGCTTTTTCAGCGATTTAAATATCAAAGGATGGTGGGTGATGATCAATTGGCAACCCTCATACAGAGCCTCCTTAACTACCTCTTCTGTGATTTCATAGGCCAGCAGTATTTTTGAGACGAGCTGCGACGGATTTCCTACAAGTAAACCGGTGTTGTCATACTCTTCGCTGAGCATGTCCGGCGCAAATTCTGACAGCGCTGCTGCTATCGAAGCAAATGTTTCCATATTCGTTTTCCCGAAATAGTGTTACCTGAAATCACATCATAAAGGTATATTTTTAGAATTTACGTTATCAAAAATAATTTTTTTATTAAAATTTTATTTGAAACTTGCTAAAAACTTTTTTAACACATTACTTTGTTTAGTGAAACCAGAGTTAAACGCAATGAAGAAGGATAAGGCAGTTTTTATCGACTATGTTGTAGAAAGCATTGCATTGGCTTTTTTATTTATGTCCTTTTTTGTGGTGTTGCTATCATATTCCAAACTTCCCACTTCCATTCACCTCGGTTTTGGTTTCGATGGGTCGCCTGAAAAAATTGGCCATAAGGTTAATTTGTTTTTTCTACCTACAATGTCCACAATCCTGTACCTACTTATTGCTTCCATCCAAAAAAACCCACAGATGATATTCGATAAGTTTGTAACAGATGGTATAAAAAATGAGCACAAGCTTCGATGGTTTGTTCGGTTTCTTGCACTTGCCAAGCTATTGATCAATGGTACGGCATTCATCATTCTATACCTTACTATCTACAGTCGAATGCAAGATGAAATGATCATTTCGAAAGTCTTTTTGCCTGTGATCCTAATTATCCTATTGATGCCTTTGTTGTTGCTCATTTTTAGGTTTGCGAGCGAATTAAGAAAATTAGTTAAGTGACGGACCTGTTTTCAGCTCTACAATCTGACAGATGATTGGGGTGGTCTGCCGGATAGCTGGGTTTCTGCCTCTCAGAAACTCTTCGAGTGCTGCAGGTGTATAGTGTCGCACGGTGTATAGCACGGCCCCTTCATGATAGGTTATCAAAAAGTTTTTTTTCAGTGCCTCCAGTAGTAAGGGTACATTTACCGGGTCATGATTGATGGAAAATGTTGAGCTTGTCGCTGAATTCTGGGCCAGGTTAACCCGGATGCCGTATCGGTGAAAGGTAGCATAAATCTGACTTAAGTGCTCTTCGACTATGAAGGCAAGGTCTGTAGTGCTGACGCTGAGCAATGCCTGGTTGGACTTTTGGATGTAGCAGGGTACCATTGGTTCGAGTGAGCTTCCGTTTTCAATGGTAGTGCCTGACTGTGTTGGATTTAAAAAGGATCGCACCATCAGTGGAATTCCCTTTTGCTTAAGAGGTTGAATGGTCTTTGGGTGAATGACTGATGCTCCATAATACGCCAGTTCGATGGCTTCTGAAAAACTAATTTTGTTCAGAAGTACCGTATTATCAAACACTTTTGGATCACCGTTGAGAACCCCCGGCACATCCTTCCATATGGTTACACTGTCCGCATTCAGGCAGTATGCCGCGATGGCGGCTGTGTAGTCACTTCCCTCCCGACCAAGGGTGGTGGCGTGATAGTTATCATCGCTTCCTATAAATCCCTGTAATATATATCGTCCGGAGGGGTTGCGAATGGCCTGGCGCAGAAGTATTTCTGTAAAATTCCAGTTCACTCTTGCAAACCGGAAGTTCTGGTCTGTTTTAATTAATTTCCTTGCATCAAGCCATAAATTATCTAGTCCAGCATCAGATAAATATGCGCTGACTATGCGTGTGCTGATGATTTCGCCGTAGCTTACTATGCGGTCATAGACCAGATTGTAATCTGATTCAGCTTGTGTCTGACAGATTAATCGCAACTGGTAAAAAGTATGCTCTACCTCCTCATATACAATATGTTGGTTGTTTGGAAAAAGGTTCCTAAGGATTTCGAGGTGATAGTTTCGGATTTCATCGAGTTTACTTTTCCACTGCTCCCGTCCATTGAAATAGTGCTGAACGACTTCTTCCAGCGCATTGGTCGTCTTACCCATGGCTGAAACCACGATGACAAGGCCTTCGTTTTGATAAAGTTTGATGATTTCTGCAATGTTTCTTACGCCGTTGGCATCTTTTACGGACGCACCTCCAAATTTAAATACTTTCATTAGCGCTTAAATTATTAATTATTATTCTGCCATTCCACCACTGTCGGTCAATTTCGGCATTCCATTTTTTATAAAAATGTAAAGCCGGTTCGTTCCAGGTCAGCACCTGCCAATTGATGCTGTAGTATCCTTCACGTCGGGCAAAGGATATGAGGGCGTGCATCAGTGCGCTACCGGCTCCGATACGTCTATATTTCTCTTGTACTACGATATCTTCCAGATAGAGGCATCTTCCCTTCCAGGTACTGTATCTGTCATAGCACAGCGCCATACCAACTGTCTGGTCTTCAAATCTGGCTACCCAAGCTTTGAAATAGCCGGATTTGTAGTGGTGCAGCAGGTCAGAAGGGGTGAGGATGAGCTCTTGTCGGGAGCGTTCGTATTCGGCTAATTCAGCGATTAGACGATACATATCGTCAATATCGCTTTCCAAGGCTTTCCGGACATAAATGGGCATTTGCATGGGATGTGGAGATTGATCTGTTTAGTACTCCAGATCGCATATGACCACTGAGGCCAATAAATCATCCATGGTCTGACGTCGGCTGATTAGGTAATCTTTTTGACGATGAACGAGCACTTCCGCAGGCCTTAAACGCGAATTGTAATTGCTCGACATGCTGTACAAATATGCCCCGGCATTGAGAAAACACAGTATATCCCCTTCTCGCACTTCGGGCAGAGGCCTATCCCATGCGAAGGTATCTGTTTCGCAGATATATCCGACTACGGTGTAAATGCGCTCTTTACCATTGGGATTACTTAAATTCAAGATGTGATGATAGGCATCATACAGCATAGGCCTGATAAAATGATTAAATCCAGAATTGACTCCTGCAAATACAGTAGAGGTCGTGTGTTTGACCACATTGACCTGCGCCAGGAAGTAACCTGCCTCACTTACCAGCCATTTACCGGGCTCAAATACCAGTGCCAGCGAACGTCCGTACTGGTTGCAAAATTCAGAAAATAAATATCCCATCTTTTCGCCGAGTTCTTCTACATTAGTGCCTCGCTCGTCTGGTCTGTAGGGCACTTTAAACCCACTGCCAAAATCTATGTACTCAAGCTCTGGGAAGTCAAAAGCAAGGTCCATCAGCACCTGCGCTCCTCTGAGAAATACATCCACATCCAGAATATCACTGCCTGTGTGCATGTGTAACCCGTTCACATGTATGTTGTAGTGGTTGATTATCCGCTGTAAGTACCTGCTTTGGTGGATTGATATGCCAAATTTGGAGTCGATGTGTCCGGTAGATATTTTGTGATGGCCGCCGGCAAGGATGTGTGGATTCATTCGCACACATACAGGCACGGAATCTCCATACCGACTCCCAAACTGTTCGAGAGTCGAAAGGTTGTCAATATTTATCTGCACGCCTAAGTTGACCGCTTCCTGTATTTCGTTCAGGTCTACACAATTTGGGGTAAAGAGTATTTGTTTTGGATCGAACCCCGCCATCAGACCTAACCTTACTTCCTCGATTGATACTGTGTCCAGGCCTGTACCAAGTATTTTAAAATATTTGAGAATATTTGGATTACTGAGTGCTTTACATGCATAGTTAAATTGTACATTCTGACCTTTAAAGGCATTTACAAGTCGTTGGTACTGCCGGTCGATAATTGAAGTATCATACACAAAGAGCGGTGTCCCCCATTTGGTGGCCAGCTCTGGAAGCATTTCAAATCCTGTTTTCATATCAAAATATACTTGTTTTATTGGGTTCAAAATTTTGGGGTTCCAACAAAAAGGCCGGAAATTCCTTGACAGAATATCCGGCCCTTGCCCCAGTGATAAATGCCGGGGCTTCAGCGTTTCTTCATTTCTGCCGAAACATTATCGACAGTACTTCCGTCATTTACACTAAACTGAAGGTTGATCAAATTAAAATCCGAGTTTGAAGTTCCTGAGCCTGAAATGGTGAGTCCGGTGCGGGTTTGTACCGGTATTTCGAGATTTCGCCCATTTACTATGGCGGTGATCAAGAAGGTCGGCCCTTGGGCATAGAGTCCTCTGATTACGATATTTGAAGCAAGATCCCCCAGGTCAATCGAAACTGTATAGCTCTGTGGCGCAAAATCTCCTGTTTTTTCATTCACATCCCATGTGCCAACAAAGTTGAGTCTGGGGTCATTGACACTGAAGTCATCGCTTTCACAAGCGGCCAGGATCAGTAGGGATACAAGTACAATGAAGGAAAATGCTTTTTTCACTTCAACTTCTGATTGAATAGTTCAAAAATACAAAATCATTATTTTTTTGCATTTGTCATATATCGCTGATTGAGGCGATTTACCACTTCCTGAGTGATATCAAAATCTGTTTTGCCGTATAATATGGTTCCGGCTGCATCTTGTGTAAAGACCAAGTCGAGACCGTATTCCTTTGCCAGCTCATCTACGACATCATCCAGATCTTTTTTGATCAATGAATTGAGTTTTGCTTCTTCGGCGAGCAGCTCTTGAGCGCGACTGTCTCGGTAGCGTATGAGCTCTTGCTGTTTGGCCATCAGATCCGCCTCTGCCGCTTGTAACTCTCTAGGACTTAGATTTTTGGCTTCTTTTTCCAACTCACGGTAATTTTCTTCAAAAATGCGTGTTCGACGAGCCATATCTGCTTCCATGGACTTGTATTTTTGTTCGAGTTGCTTTTTCAAATCCTTGTGATGCTCATAGTTGGCTAATAAAGAATCCATTCGGACAAATGCTACCCTTAGACTTCTGTTCGCAGCATCTTCCGTATCTCTTTGCAGGATCATTCCTTTGTGATCGTCCTTGCCGGAAGAAGTATCCGGGCGAGGATTACTTCGGAGGGCAAAAAGCAGTATAACTCCCCCAAGAGAGATGATGCTGATTCCTTTGAAAATGTTGTCCATTTGAGTGGGTGATCAATAAATTTAACACCGGCAAACGTACAAAAATTCAAAAGTGTTTTTATAAATGAAATTTTATTTTTCTCTTTCTGACAAATAAAAGGCTATCAGACCATGAGTAGATCCGTCATGGGACTGAGAGATTTTTCCGGATTCCAGCTCCGGAAGAATTTTACCTGCCAATTGCTTGCCCAATTCAACACCCCACTGGTCGAAAGAATAAATATTCCAAACCACTCCTTGTAAAAATATTTTATGCTCATACATAGCAATGAGTGACCCGAGTACCTCAGGGGTAAGTTTTGGATACAAAATACTTGTCGTGGGCTTATTGCCTTCAAAAGTTTTGTAGGGCAACAGCAGTTGGATTTCATCTTCGGGCATTCCCGATTTTCGCAATTCATCAAGCACTTCTTCCCGGGACTTGCCTTTCATGAGCGCTTCAGTCTGTGCAAAAAAATTGGCTAAAAGCTTCAAATGATGGTCTTTGTAAGGAGCTACAGGATTAATTCCGGCCAAAAAGTCGCAGTGAATAAACCGGGTACCCTGATGGATAAGTTGATAAAAAGCGTGCTGGCCATTGGTGCCGGGTTCACCCCAGATAATCGGACCGGTGTGGTAGGTTACACGTTGTCTGTTTCGATCCACCGATTTTCCGTTGCTTTCCATATCGCCTTGCTGGAAGTATGCTGCAAATCGACTCAGATATTGGTCATACGGAAGTATGGCTTCGGTTTCAGCACCCAGGAAATTGACATTCCATATACCTACGGCTGCCATCATGGCCGGGATATTTTGCCGGAATGGTGCGTGCAGCAGATGCTCGTCCATGAGCCATGCACCTTGTAAGAACTCCATAAATTTCTCGTATCCTACGCTCAGCATCACAGGTAGCCCTATGGCACTCCAGACGGAATACCGGCCACCTACCCAATCCCAAAATTCAAACATATTTTCGATACTTATGCCAAAGTCTGCCACTCTTTGGGCATTGGTAGATACTGCCACAAAATGCCTGGATACATCCTGGAGCGTCCCCCCCTGACTGAAAAACCATTCGCGGGCAGTGTTGGCGTTTGCCATGGTCTCCTGAGTGGTAAATGTCTTGGATGCAATAATCCATAAAGTAGTTTCCGCATCAAGTTTTTTAAATGTTTCCCAGATATGAGCACCATCCACGTTTGAGACAAAATGAAATCTGATGTTCTCATGACCATAGGCTTTCAGCGCCTCGGTGACCATAAGAGGTCCAAGGTCTGAACCACCGATACCGATATTTACCACGTCGGTAACGGGTTTTCCGGTGAATCCCTTCCACTGCCCGTTGCGTACTGAATCTGAAAAGGATTTCATTCGCTGCAAAACGTCCTGCACATCTTGTCTTACATCTTTTCCACCCGTTAAAGAAGGTCTGTTGCCCCAATGATTTCGCAAGGCGGAATGAAACACTGCCCGTTTTTCGGTACGGTTAATGAGTTCGCCGTCAAATTGAGCTTTTATGGCCTCCTTCCAGCCACACTCTTCAAAAAGCCTCTCAAGAAGATTCAGCGTATCTTCCGTCAGGATGTTTTTAGAAAAGTCAAATAGCCAGCCGTTCCATCGGATGCTTAGTTTTTCAAATCTGACGGGATCATTTTCAAAAAGTGTATTTAAGTGCCATTTTTTAGCCCCAAGAGCGTGGGACTCAAGCTGCTTCCAGGCAGTAGTAGTAGTGGGATTCAGATTTTTCATGATTGAATGGATCGATGAATGACAGATTTATTAGCAGGTCACAAAATAAGTTATTACTTAGAGTATGTAAAATATATTTTAGGGAATGTTGATTTTAAAAAAGCATTTATTTTTTAAAAAAACCCCCTTTAAAAGATGGTCAAATTGGCATTTTTCTGTTGTTTTTCCTCTAATACCCCCCCTATTTTTATTCAAAGATTAGATATTTTTTGTAAAATATTTGCAACGACTCTGTACAAGTTGTTGCTTTGCAACTAAAATTTCATCATCTATGATAACATCTTTGAGATTTACATCTCTTTTTGAAAGTATAAAGAGAAGACCTGTAGACTTCACCCTCCCAACCAACAAGGTTAGTGATGTATTCGGAAGCCATGTATTCAACGACCGGGCCATGCGCGAATTCTTAACATCCAATGCTTATGAAGCCGTACGCGACGCCATCGTCAATGGAAGTCAGATCACCCGCGAAAAAGCTGATCAGATTGCCGCCGGGATGAAAGCCTGGGCTACCAGCCTTGGAGCTACACATTATACACACTGGTTTCAGCCTCTCACAGGCGCCACTGCGGAGAAGCACGACTCATTCTTTGAGCCGACAGGTGAAGGCCGCGCCATTGAAAAATTTAATGGAGGCCAATTGGTCCAGCAAGAACCTGATGCTTCCTCCTTCCCGTCGGGAGGTATCCGAAACACCTTCGAAGCGCGGGGTTACACGGCCTGGGATCCTACTTCTCCCGCATTTGTCATGGGTAGTACCCTATGTATTCCCACAGTATTTGTGTCTTACACCGGCGAGGCGCTTGATTATAAAACCCCGCTGCTCCGCGCC
>CALFUW010000084.1 GCA_937929815.1 uncultured Flavobacteriales bacterium
TGTCACATTGGAGAGACTTCCCTTGAGATCATGGCCCACGATGGTCAGGAGCTTGTTGAGGTATTCGTTTTTCGCTTTGAGTTCGGCGGCAGACGCCTCCAGCGCTCTGTTGGCCTCGCGCAAGTTTTTGGTTTGCTTTTCAACTTCTTCCTTGAGCAGAAGGTTTTGTTGCCGGATAATGTTTTCCTTCTCGACGGACTCCCTGAGGAGGGATTCTTTCAATCGCTGGCGTTCTCGTAGGCCTTCATTTACGCGGTCGGCTACTGCTACGGAGAGCAATGTAATATCAAATGCCGATCCAATCTGCGAAGCATGTATGAATATCGGCTCATTGGGCAATACATTCATCCGTGAAAGAATGGAGACAATCACTCCCAACAAGAGGAACGAAAAGGCCAGTACATAGTAAAAGGCCGGCCTATACCCTCTGATCATGAGGGCTACACCAGCAATCAGCATCAGTAGGCATCCGACAGAGCCAACCAGCTGTACCAGTACATTGGCCAGCATTTTCAGACTGAGAAACGGAAGAATAAAAACAGGAACATTGACCCAAAAGATGCCCCATAAAACGACTGTCCAAAATCTGGAGAATGTTTCGGGTCTCAAAAATTTGATGGAAAACAAGGTAGTGAAAATCCCGAGGCCAAAAATCAATGGTTCATACGAATTCATCATCGGAAACCCCGGCCAAAGGTATTGGAAGGTATATCCGTTTAAGTGCAAGGTAATCAGTGCCGTTGCGATTGTATGAAAGATGTACCAGTAATAGATCGAATCTCGGATGGTCGCGTAGAGAAACAAATTGTAAAAAACAATGAGCACAACAAAACCAATGTACATTCCCTGCAGGATAGATTCGATGGTATTGTGTGAGTTGAGGCCTTTCCATGAATAGAGTGCAATCGGAAACTGAACATTGTAAATGCTTCTCACGCGCATCAGAACTTGATACTGCCCGGGTGGAATGATGAATTTGAAGTAATTGCCATTGATTTCGCGACGGTAAAAAGGGTACGAAGACCCGGTGAAAAATTCCTTGACAACCACGCCATTCCGAACCAGGTAAAATTCGATCGAATCAATGATGGGATAACCCAGCTCCAGAATCACTTCCTGTTGGGTCTGATTGCTGATATCTGCATACAGCCAGACTGGATTGGGGTTGGTACCGAGGTGAAAATTTTCTTTCGTCCAGGGATTAAATGCCTCGAGGTGCTCCAGGACATTGCCTATCGTGAATACCTGAGCACTATCGATGACGTACTTAAAATAGGTCGAAACCGATTGGCCACGTCCAAGGTCATAATCTGAATCTATTCTGAGAATTTTTAGGGCATTGACCTGCGTGAGCAGAAGGAGATTCATGCACAAAAGAAGAATCAGTCGCATCAATAACATGCCAGGGCAAAAGTCTGTATGGAGGTAAAAGTAAATCTATATTTGTAATAACTAATCAATTTTTAAACAAAATGCCACTTTTGTTCTTTTTGATCGTAATGACATTAGCTACCTCTGTGGTCACATGCCAGAATACAGATATGAAAGCAGCTTCTGCAAAACATAAAAAAACGTTTGAAATGAACCTGAGTGAAGAAGAGTGGAGGAAAAGGCTCACGCCTGAAGAGTTTTATGTGCTTCGCCAAAAGGGAACCGAAAGACCATTTACTGGCAGATTTTACAAGCACTTCGATACCGGCACATATGTGTGCAAAGGGTGTGGAAACGAACTTTTTGACTCGGAGAGCAAGTTTGACAGTCACTGTGGATGGCCGAGCTACGACCGCACGCTAAGTCCAGGCAGCATTGTGGAGAGACCGGATTATTCGTACGGAATGATACGCACAGAGGTGCTGTGCTCTAAGTGTGGAGGCCATCTGGGACACGTCTTTGACGACGGTCCGACTTCCACAGGTCAGCGATACTGTATCAACTCTGTAGCCATTGATTTTAAAAAGAGAGAAAAGTAGCCTTCCAGTTGAAATCCAGCAGTAGTTCATCCCTCTTTTCGGTATCAAAATTTGAACATGAGACAGAGGCCAGACCAGTGAAAAGATCCGATTTTTGGATACTGCCCGCTGTGGTTTCGTTTGCAATACTGCTGGTGTATTGGCTTGATGAATACTTCTACTTAGATCTGTACCGGTTTGGTCTGCTGCCGAGATCTGTTTCCGGGCTTGCAGGCATATTTACTACACCATTTATACACAGCAGTGTTTCGCACTTATTCAACAATTTGGTGCCGCTGACCATCCTTCTGGTCACAATCGGTTATTTTTACTCAGAGATATCTTATAAAATATACCTGTCAGGATATCTGCTCACCGGAATTCTGGTGTGGTTGATCGCGCGGGATAGTTACCATGTAGGCGCAAGCGGACAGGTGTACGCTTTTGCGGCTTTTGTATTTTTTAGTGGTGTTTTGAGAGGCAAGGTTCATCTGCTGGCCATATCGCTGCTGGTGGCGTTTTTATATGGAGGACTCTTTTGGGGGATTTTTCCCTTTCACTCCCATATCTCCTGGGAATCTCACCTGGCAGGGGGCTTTACGGGATTTGTTACGGCATTGTATTTTCGCCAGCATGATCCCTATTACGCTTCGCCTTTTGAGGGCATTCGGCAGAAAAATAATTCTTTTATTCACTTGTATCCAAAAAGTCCGGCAGGATATGAAACAAGCGTTTCGGATGCCCGGTATCGGATCATTCATTACCAATCTTCCAAAACAGGCAATTAGATGTCTGGTTTCAATGATCCTGGCAGTATGGGTCACCGATGCAGGAAGCCAAAATTTGCTCTATGTCAAGCATCCTGCTAAACCCCCTCAGCTAAAGATCGTACCGGGAATGGAAATCACAGCCATCCAATACCGAGACAGCACGCGAATCATCGGGCTGGTAGGTGCCATCACTCCTGAATCCATCGAAATCAACCGATACCAGATTCCCTATCAATGGATCGACGAAATCCATTATCAAAATCAGCTTGTTTTTATTGTAGGAAGTGCCCTTCTGTATGCCGGAATGTTTGCCATTGTGATTCCGCCGATTAACAATTCCATCAATCGCATACCTGCATGGGATAGAGATTACCTGCTTGCAGGAGCCATACTGATCCCGACGGGATTCGCAATCCGAAAACTTTCTGTAAAAAAATTTAAAAAAAGAAAAGGTTACTACTGGCAATACTACAACTTGGAGTGAGGGGGTTCAGATTTTTGAATGGAGGAATCATCAGGATTCTGATCATCGTGTCCGCAGGGATGCTCGGCAGTTGTACCTCAACCCGCTTTGTGCCCGACGGGCAGTCTCTTCTTGAGAAAAATACCCTCCGGATTAAAGGATCCGGAGTCCAGGCCAGCCAATTGGAACCCATCATAAAGCAACAGCCCAATACGCGTCTTCTTTTCATGCCTATATCCCTTTATGTGTACAACTGGGGGGGGGTCTTCAAAAAAATAGGCGAACCTCCGGTCATCTTCAATGAGTCAGAAGCTTTCCGGTCAAGTCAGCAAATGCAGCTCTTTTTATTCAATATGGGATACTTTTCTGCGGATGTAAAGAATGAAGTTATCCCTAAATCAAAGCGGGGAAATAAAGTAGAGGTGATCTACAACATACAGTTAAACGAACCTTTCACCATCTACCAATTTGAGCTGAATAATCCTTCATCGGTCATTGATTCGATGTTTGCCAATAGCATACAGATACCATCTTTGAGACCTGGCATGCGATTGGATTTCAACGAATTGGATCGGGAGCGGGATCGTATTGCCCAGGATTTTCGAAACCAAGGCTTTTTTGATTTTACAAAAGATCTCATTACCTACGACATAGACACCATCCACGCACCTCCCCGGCAGGCCATCCTTCGGATGAACATTCTCCCAAAGGCTACCAGAGATGGTGATTCAATCCGGTTTGTGGATGTGTATCCGTTCAAAATACACGAGGTGAATATTCATTTGATACCGAGAAGATCAGAGCTGCGCACCGCTCCGCGCAAGATCGACCACCGAGGCTATACCATATACATGTATCAGGAGGATCTCTACCACCCACGTGTATTTACGGATGTGATTGATTTTCAACCAGGATCGTATTATTCCGAGTACAAGGTCCGAGAATCCTTCCGACACATCAACAATCTGCGCCTCTTCACAGGTACAGAGATCCAATTTCGCCCTTTAGATCCGAGCAGCGACCTGCTAATCGCCGAAATCCGACATGTTCCCGAAAGCCGTCAAGGACTCAGTCTAAGTACGGAGGGAAGCATTTCATCCGGTCAGCGAGGCATCAGCGGAAGTGTAAGCTGGCTTAACCGCAACACCTTTGGAAAGGGCGAAATCTTTTCGATCTCCCTGACAGGACTTCTGGAAGTACAGCTGTCTCAAGGTCAAACAGGCGGGTTCAATACGCTGGAGATCGGTACCGAGGCAGCCATATCTTTTCCCAGGTTTCTCCTGCCGTTTAATACCGAAGGGCTGCTGCCCAAGCGCATGGAACCCCGAAGCCGACTCTCCACAGGTATCATCCGGCAGCAGCGTTTCCAGTTTGACCGGGTCGTGTACAGGGCAGGTCTCAACTACCAATGGCGCGAAACTGCTCAAAAAAGTCATCAGATAGACCTTCTGGAGCTCAACTACATACGCCTCTTTAAGATTGACCCTGACTTTGAACAAAGCGCAATCCTACTTTTTGGCTTTAGGGACAACTTCATCGCTGCCTCTCGCTACTCCTACACCTATACCACTCAGAAACCATCATTTCAGCCAAAGGCGTTTTTCATTAAAGGTATGATTGAACTGGCCGGTACAGGAATACTACCTCTGGTAGATCAGCTCTTCAACCTGCCCACCGATGAAAATGATGTCAGCAAGCTCTTAGGCGTAGCCTATGCGCAGTATGTAAAACTGGAAGCCGACCTACGCAGATATTACTATTTTGATCGAAATCACAGCCTGGCCTTCCGGCTGTTTGCCGGATATACCCGACCCTACGGCAACTCCTTCGACTCGGCCTACGCCTTTCAGGCGCCTTTTGAGAAGAGATACTTCATCGGTGGTGCCAATGACCTCAGAGCCTTCCGTGCCTTTTCCATAGGTCCGGGTACGGCTTCAGCCACATTGCCCATTAACACGGCTCCAATCAAACTGCTCACATCGTTAGAATATCGATTTACTGTGTATAAAGCCTTTAAGTCAGCTGTGTTTTTGGATGCCGGAAATATCTTTTATGAAAATCTGCCCATCAGAGGAACCGGAAAGATGGTGAAGGACTTTTATCCTGAACAGATCCTTACACCGGAGAATTTTGTTCAGTCCATCGCGCTTGGAACCGGCGTCGGCTTTCGGTACGACTTCGACTTTTTTATCATCCGGCTCGATATCGGAATTCCCCTCCACAATCCTGCCTTTGAGCCAGGTAACCGCTGGATTTCTCCCACCACGATAAAATACTGGGTGTTTCAACCTGGTTTGGGGTTCCCTTTTTAAATTTAACTTGAATGAAAAATTTTTTTCGACTGATTCTCAAATACATCCCCAGACCATGGCTGATAAGAGGCAGTTATCTCGCAAAGGATATTCTGGCTATACTGATGTATGGCACTCGGTATGAAGATCCCATCGACGGACGCACCTACCGGAGCCTTCTCCCATATGGCTACGGCGACCGACAGCGCCCCAATGTGCTCGCCCCTGCCTCCTTGAGCCTGGAACGCCACAGGCTGATGTGGCTCTACCTGAAAAACCACACCAACTTTTTCACTGCCCGCATGAAAGTGCTGCATATCGCGCCGGAACAGTGTTTCTATGGAATTTTCCGAAAAATGAAAAACCTTGATTACACCACCGCAGACCTTGAGTCACCTTTAGCGGATATGCACTTTGACCTGCATGATATCCCGCTGCCTGACAATACATATGACGCAGTATTTTGCAATCACGTCCTTGAGCACGTGACCGACGACCTGAAATGCCTGGGCGAAATTCTTCGTATCCTCAAACCGGGAGGCTGGGCGATCATGCAGGTGCCACTGGACTTAACCCGATCCAAAACCTTTGCCGACCCGACAATCACCGACCGGGCAGAGCGGGAGCGAATTTTTGGTCAGTACGACCATGTCCGGGTGTACGGCACGGATTACCCCGAGCGATTAAAACAAGCAGGTTTTTGTATAGAGTATTTTGATATAAAAAACCATCTGCCGGCGGATATGATCGACCGATACCGAATACAGCCATCCGAATTTCTGTATATCGCCAAAAAACCTCAATAACAAAATCTGAAACCGTTTAAGTTGCATATTTTTGCTTCACATTTTGACCTGATACCAGCCTATTCTTTTATGAAATTAGAGGAAGAAATCAAGCAAAAAATCTTTGCTAATGAATATTCTAAGACGGCGATTAATATTTTGTACACATACAGTTATATATATGTAAATATTCAAAGATTTCTGAAGAAATACGGACTGACCCCCGAGCAATATAATGTGCTTAGAATTTTGCGCGGTCAGTACCCTGAGCCATGTTCCATCAATACCATCCAGGAGCGCATGCTCAATAAGACCTCCAATGCCTCTCGGCTGGTTGACAAGCTTGTAGCTAAAAACCTGGTAGAACGCCAGCAAAATGCAGCAGACCGGCGGCATGTAGATGTCATCATTTCCAAACCTGGGATTCAGCTCCTTGCTAACCTTGACAAACCTGTAAGTGAACTTCACAAACACATCATCAATCTAAGTGAATCCGAAGCGCGGTTTCTCAACCAATTGCTCGATAAGCTAAGAGGCGGGTAATGCTTCGTACCTTTATCCCGATTTCGAGCGAATGCGATTTGATGAAGAAGACCCTGATTTCTTTTTATTGCCTGCTGCTTCTGAATGCAGCCGCCCAAACGACACAGATCGCTGGATCGATTCGAGGATTTGAGGGGCGGACTGTCCTGCTGCTGGGATACAATGGCGTAGAAGAATTTCCTGTAGATTCGGCTCTGGTGCCATCATCCGGGAGCGATCTTCACCTGCGCGTTGCTCTGCCCTACAGCGGTTTGTATAAGCTCCTGGTCGAAAAGGGAAATAATCGCCTCCCCGACAAGTACATAGATCTCCTGCTCCAGCCCGGCAGCGACGTCCGCTTTACTACAGAATACCCATACATCACAGACTCGCTGAAAATCACCAAAGGCGATGAGCAGATTTACTTTACGCGCTTCACACAACAATACAACAGAACTCATTTTAAAATCTATTTGCTGGAAGACCTGCTCATAAAATATCCAACGGATGATTCCTTCTACGGAGACATTGTAAAAAACAAAAGACGCCTGCTTGTGGAAAAGAAGGCGCTTTTTGCCCGCTTTACGGATTATCGGTACCCACTGGCCAATCGGTATATTGATATGCTACGGCAATGGGATATGCGAATCGATTTTTTTTCAGATTCTTTTTATAAGGGAATAGACGTCTCAGACACTCTTTGGATCCGTAATACCCTACTCCACCAAAAGATTGGCCAGTATTACAGCTATCTGATGGGTCAGAAAAAAAACGAGGACTTTCTGCAAGCCAACAAATTCTTTATTGATGCAATTCTGGATCCGATACAAACCAATCCACCGCTTTGGAACAATATTTTTACCTATCTCATCCAATCCTACAAAACCATGAATTATCCCGAAGCGATGGAGTACCTGATCTCAAAGTTCCGCACCGGTGAAGTATGCACGGATCCTAAACAAGGTCAAGCGGTTGAAGAGATCCTTCGGAGCCTCAAATTTTTCAAATCAGGTGATGCCCTGCCGACTGCCGTACTGAAGAGGTATGATGAAAGTGATTTCACATTTCCCACTGACCTGAGCGCGAGTCGGGCTGGTCTTCTCATTGTGTGGAGCAGCCGATGCAGCCATTGCCGCGAGAGCATCCCCTATTGGAAGGATTTATATCAAATCTACAGAGCAAAAGGCCTTCACATCACCGCCTTACACATTGAGTCTGATATATCCACCTGGAGAGCTTCGGCAGAATCCTTGCCTCCCGAATGGACTCATCTTCACGACCCCGACGGATGGAACGGATATGCGAAAACCCTCCATTTATTCGGCACACCCAGTTATATCCTCTACGACCGTGATCACAAAATTCTATTGAAATCGCACGTCCTGACAGAGGTCCGCAACCGACTAAAAAACATGTTTTGATCATGGAAAGAATCCAAAATTATATCGGAGGTACACTCCGGCCTCCTGAAAGCGGGCAATATCTCGAAAACATCGAGCCGGCCACCGGCAGGGCGTACTGCCTTATCCCCGACAGCGACAGCCGAGATGTAGAACGGGCTGTAAGTGCGGCTAAGCAGGCGTTTCCGACCTGGTCAAAAATGCCGGCAGCCGAACGCAGCCGTATTCTTCTAAATATATCCGCACATATTGCAGACCACCTCCAAGAGCTTGCTCATGCCGAAAGCCGCGACAACGGAAAACCCGTGAAACTGGCTCAATCAATAGACATTCCCCGTGCTCGTGACAATTTTGCCTTCTTTGCCACAGCGATTCTTCATACAGCTACAGACACCCACGACATGGGGGAAACGGGATTTAACTACACCCTCCGCCATCCGGTGGGAGTGGCCGGATGCATCAGTCCCTGGAATCTGCCACTATATCTCTTCACCTGGAAGATTGCCCCAGCCCTCGCTGCCGGATGTACAGTAGTATCCAAGCCCAGCGAAGTGACACCATACACCGCATACATGCTCGGTAAGCTGTGCATAGAGGCCGGTCTTCCTGCCGGAGTGCTAAACATCGTGCATGGATATGGCCATAAAGCCGGAAGAGCCATAGCCGAACATCCTGATATAAAGGCGATCTCCTTCACCGGTGGGACAGCTACCGGAAAACAAATTGCTCAGACAGCTGCACCATATCTGAAAA
Organism: uncultured Flavobacteriales bacterium; assembly: GCA_937929815.1. Classification (GTDB taxonomy): domain Bacteria; phylum Bacteroidota; class Bacteroidia; order Flavobacteriales; family Schleiferiaceae; genus Thermaurantimonas. The sequence continues at coordinate 8,934 of CALFUW010000084.1, forward strand.
AACTCTCCCTAGAGCTGGGCGGTAAAAATGCCACCATCATCATGGAGGATTGCGACTACTCCAAAGCTCTAAGTGCCTCGGTGAAAGCATCCTTCAGCAACCAAGGACAAATCTGCCTGTGTGGCTCGCGCATCCTGATTCAACGCTCTATTTATGACCGATTCAAAACAGATTTTATCCAAAAAGTGTCCTCTCTGAAAGTAGGCTCACCCTACGAACCGGACACTCAGATCGGGGCATTGGTATCTGAGCAGCACTTGCAAAAGGTTCTCAGCTACATCGACCTGGCTCAAAAAGAAGGAGGGAATATCCTTACTGGTGGAGAAACAGTTCGCTTGCCTGCTCCCTTTGATAAGGGATATTACCTGCAACCCACCGTAATAGACGGCCTCCCGCAGAGCTGCCGTACAAACAATGAGGAGATTTTCGGCCCCTTGGTGACGCTACAGCCTTTTGACTCAATGGAAGAGGCCATTCAACTGGCCAATGCGACAGAGTATGGGCTTGCATGCAGTATTTTTACCACCGACCTCAATACAGCCCATCATATGGCAAGAGCTGTCGAGGCTGGGATTGTATGGATCAACACATGGCTTCTACGGGACCTCAGAACTCCTTTTGGAGGGGTGAAAGCAAGTGGTCTTGGGCGTGAAGGTGGTCGCTACGCCCTTGAATTCTTTACAGAAACTAAAAACGTTTGCATCGGCTTTTGAAGGTCATTTTTCATTCAAAAAATCAAAGAATAAATTTGTTCAATCAATCTTTAACCAGTGGATAAACTAAATCTCAAACCCGTTGATGTCATCTACGACATTAGCCAAGAAGAGTTTCATGAAAAATACCTTTTGACAGGAAAACCCGTCATCCTCAAAAATTACACAAAAAATTGGAAAGCAATAGATCGGTGGACATACGGATACCTAAAAGAGAAGGCCGGCAATGTAAAAGTAAAACTGTATGGCAAATGGCTAGAAAACAATCCCACAGCTATCGAGATGCCTCCGGTAAAGGAAGTTCTTTTTGGAGAATATCTCGATATGCTGGAGCAAGGCGTGCAGAGTGATTTGAGGATCTTTTTGTTCAATATATTCAAACACGTCCCGGAACTCCTGGAAGACTTTGAATTTACCCCTGTGACTACCAATTACCTGAAAGATTTTCCTTATATGTTTTTTGGATGTGCCGGATCCGATGTGAGGTTGCATTACGACATTGACCTATCAAATGTGTTTATCACTCAGTTTTGCGGCACCAAGCGGATTGTACTATTTGAACAAAGCCAGTCAAAATATCTGTACAAACTGCCATTTACTACGCATAGCGCTGCAGATCTGATGAATGTAGACTTCAATAAATATCCAGCGCTCAAGTATGCCGAAGGCTATGAATGTATCATCAATCACGGCGAGACGCTTTTTATGCCTGGTGGTATCTGGCACTACATTCAATATCTGGACGGCAGTTTTTCACTCAGCCTTCGATCCCTTTCGCCCACAATACCCGGAAAAATTCAAGGGGCATACAATGTTTTTGTGATACGGAAGTTAGACGAATTGCTAAACAAATATTACAAAAATTCATGGAGCGATTTCAAACTGAAACGCGCCATTCAAAAGGCGAATGAAATTGTCCGCGAAACCGAACGAGAACGAAAACAAATCTAAAATTCCGGGTAAAGCCGATCCGGTAAACTATGTAGGGCTGATATTTCGATGAAAATCAATGAGTAGCCGCAAGTCTGTTGGACATTCAGACATGCTGCTGCACAACATCTTTTTAATCCAAGGACAAAATATAAGGGCTACATCAGGGGTGTTTTTATTATGCAATTTCTATGGTTTAGAGCCTTGATCTTTTTTGAGTTTACGAAACATTTTTACAAACAGCTTTAGTCCCACTTTTACCACCGCCTTTAGTTATGCAGAAAAATGCGTTTCCACTATTTTTGATTTGGGCACGCAAGCAGTGAAAACATTATGCATGCATATCACTTTATGCCTAATTTTGGAAATCCTATCAGCCATTACATTGTTTTACAGAAAGAACCCGTAACTCACTCAACGCCGTAAAGATCTATGAAACCGGAAGAGACCATTGACTTTCAGATCAAATTTGCCTGGCAATACATCAGCAGATTTTATAATAACATTGCCGCCAAGTACAACACCACATGGGCAAGCGGTAATGTACTTCTCAACATCGATATTCAAGAAGGCACTCCTGCTACTGCATTAGGTCCCAAAATGGGAATGGAAGCCACGAGCCTGAGCCGCATTCTCAAAAATCTCGAAACCAAAGGTCTCATTACCCGTGAATCTCATCCCACGGACCGACGTGTAGTCATCATAAAACTTACAGCAGAAGGTATAGAGAAAAGAAATGAAGCCCGGCAAGCGGTCAAAGCTTTTAATCAGCACATTATGAGCCTGCTGACACCTGAACAGCTCACATCTTTTTTTCAGGTAATTCAAACCATCATACATGAAATTGAAAGCAATAACATAAAGATTTATGCAGGAAAGGTCAATCTATGACTCTTCGATTCTCAGCGCTTCGGATGGGTATTCATTATTGAAAAAACTCATTGAATCTGACACCTACAGCAAGGTGTTCCTGTTGATGGATTCGAATACAATGGAATTTTGTAGAGATGATTTTTTTTATAAATTAAATCTTGACCGCCCGATTTTGGAAATGGAGGTCGATCCGGGTGAGTCGTGTAAAGATATCGAGGTTGTAAAGCATCTATGGAGCGAATTGGCCGAATGCAGAGCAAGTCGCAGGTCGCTTCTCATCAATCTTGGCGGAGGTAGTGTATGCGACCTTGGGGGCTTTGTAGCATCTACATACATGAGGGGAATTAGCTACATCAACATACCTACGACGCTCCTCGCCATGATCGATGCAGCCTATGGCGGCAAGACTGCTATCGATTTTTCGGGAGTAAAAAATCTAATAGGTACATTCTATGCCCCAGAAATGATCTTGCTCGACACGGAGTACACTGCCACGCTGGAAGAACGGCATTTTGTAGGTGCATTTGGAGAAATCTTTAAATATGGACTCATCTTGGATAGTGGTCTTTGGACGGAACTCAAAGAAAAATTTCCGGGTGGTATCGATTATTATCTGGAAAAATGGGTCGATCGATGCCTTCAGCTGAAAAGGTCTATCGTATCAAAGGATCCCCTGGACAAAAGCCTTCGGAGAATTTTGAATGCCGGTCACACCATTGGTCATGCATTAGAAGCCTATCATCTCGATAAGCAGGATGAACTTTATCACGGTGAAGCCATTGCCTGGGGCCTCGTAGCCGAATTGTTTATTGCGCACAGGCTCAGAGGCTTTGACCCCGAGGAGCTGGAACTGTTCAAAAAAATTGTCCAGAGACACATTCAACGTCCATCATTGAGCCAGGGAGACACCGAAATTTTACTTGACTACATCTATCTGGATAAAAAAACGGTGAATTCTTCTATTTTTATGCCCATCGTCGAATCACCGGGCAGGTGTATTCCTCAGCAGGAGGTATCTCCTGAACTTATTTCAGATGCGCTCCTTTACATGCTCACCTGAGGCAAGCTGGCTTATAGTCGATTCAATCAACTGGTGATCTACCAGATAAGGAGTGGTGACAGAAAGACCCGGCGTGCGCTGCATCTCTCGTTCGATAGCATAACGGGCGTTGGGGTTACGCGCCCAACTGCGACGGGCAATGCCGTTATTTACATCAAACATCAACATCGTTCGAAGATTTTTTTCGGCCTGAACAGAACCGTCGATCAGCATCCCAAATCCACCGTTGATCACTTCACCCCAGCCTACTCCACCACCATTGTGAATGCTCACCCACGTGGCTCCACGAAAGCTGTCTCCTATTACATTGTGTATGGCCATATCGGCCGTGAAAGCAGATCCATCGTAGATATTGGATGTTTCGCGATACGGAGAGTCGGTACCACTTACATCGTGATGATCCCGACCTAATATGACGGGACCTATTTTGCCTGCCTTCACTGCCTGATTAAATGCGCTGGCGATCTCTATGCGTCCTTCACAGTCGGCGTAGAGAATTCTGGCCTTGGAACCGACGACCAGATTATTTTCCCATGCATGCTGTATCCAGTGAAGGTTATCGCGAAGCTGCATCCGAATCTGATGTGGTGCCTTCTCATACAGTTTTGTAAGTACCGACTGGGCCAGCATGTCTGTGTATTTCAGGTCTTCATCCTTACCGGAAGCACAAATCCACCGAAAAGGGCCAAAACCATAATCAAAGCACATTGGCCCCATAATGTCTTGAACATAGCTTGGATATCGGAAATGAATGCCATCTTCAGCCATAATGTCCGCCCCTGCACGAGAAGCCATAAGAAGAAAGGCATTTCCGTAATCAAAAAAATAAGTACCTCTTGCCGTGTGCAGATTGATCAGCTCAACATGTCTTTGGAGGGATCTGTGAACCACCTCCCGAAAACGTTCAGGCTCATCTGCCATTATCCTATTGGCTTCATCAAACGTAAGCCCGTAAGGGTAATACCCTCCTGCATACGGATTGTGAAGAGATGTCTGATCACTGCCAATATCTACGTAGATGCCCTCATTGAGAAAAGCATCCCATACTTCAATGACGTTTCCGAGGTAAGCAAAGGATGTATTCGATTTTTTTTCTAATTCCTGCTTGACCCGTCTGCAGAGCACATGGATGTCGGTTACGACCTCATCTACCCATCCCTGGTGATAGCGGGTGTACAGGGGTTTTGGATTGACCTCTGCAGTCACGGATACGCAGCCGGCAATTTTTGCAGCTTTAGGCTGTGCACCACTCATGCCACCCAGGCCAGCCGTTACAAAGAGCCGTCCTGCTCCTGGACGCTCCTCATTGGGGTATATCTTACGGAGAGCGTTGAGTACGGTAATGTAGGTACCATGAACGATGCCTTGTGGGCCGATGTACATGTAGGAACCTGCTGTCATTTGTCCATATTGGGTCACACCCAGGGCATTGAAGCGGTTGTAATCGTCTGGAGAGGAATAGTTCGGAATCATCATACCATTGGTAACCACGACCCGCGGAGATTCCAGACTGCTTGGAAACAACCCCATCGGATGCCCGCTGTACATGTGGAGGGTCTGCCGATCTGTCATGGTGGCCAGATACTTCATGGTGAGAAGATATTGCGCCCAATTTTGGAATACTGCTCCGTTGCCTCCATAGGTGATCAGTTCGTGCGGGTGCTGTGCAACATTTGGGTCAAGGTTGTTTTGAATCATGAGCATAATGGATGCAGCCTGTATGCTTTTGTGGGGATATTCGTGGATAGGTCTTGCATACATCTTATATTCAGGCCTGAAGCGATACATGTAAATCCGACCGAAAGATTCTAACTCATGGTAAAACTCTGATGCCAGTACTTCGTGATGTCGGGGATGAAAATATCGAAGAGCATTGTGTAAGGCGAGCTCCTTCTCCTTGACTGTAAGTATATTTTGGCGTTTTGGGGCGTGGTTTACCAAAGAATCATATGGCTTTGGAGCAGGTAAATCCTCAGGTATACCCTGCAATATTTGATCGGAAAATGAAAGATTCTGACTCATGTTATGTAGATTTAAATCCGGCAACTCAAGGCTGTAAAAATAAGATTTTCCCATGCCCAATCTTATTTTTGTAATAATCAAAACTTTAAAACGATGAAAAAATATGCTGTTTTACTTGCAGGATGCGGAGTGTATGATGGCTCCGAAATTCACGAAGCTGTGTTTGCGATGCTTGCTATTTCCCAAAACGGGCACCAATATCAATGCTTTGCCCCTAATAAGAATCAACATCATGTGGTCAATCACCTCACAGGGGACGAGATGTCTGAAGTGCGCAACATATTGATCGAATCGGCTCGGATAGCCCGCGGAAATGTAAAAGATGTAAGACAACTAGACGCTCAAGATTTTGATGGCCTGGTTATGCCTGGTGGATTCGGCGCTGCCAAAAACTGGAGCAAGTGGGCTTTTGAAGGTCCTAAGGGGGAAGTAGACCCCGATGTCAGAAAGGTGATTCTTGACTTTGTGGCTATGGGCAAGCCCGTCTGTGCGCTTTGTGTGGCTCCGGCTATCGTGGCTAAAGCTTTGGAAGACAGTCCGTATTCCGCTGAAATCACTCTTGGCTCTACTGCTGAAGCATCCCCCTACGACATTGCCGGTACCCATGAAGCTGTGGCTACACTGGGTGTCCGAACTGTGGAAAAAACCTTGAAAGAGGTACACGTCGATAGTGAAACAAAAATTATTACGGCACCGTGCTACATGATGGAAGGTCACATCAGCGAAATTTATTCTAATGTAAAAATAGCGATAGATCGACTTTGTGAATTTTAAAAGCATGTGGGTGTACCTCTATGATGCCGGCAGGGTTATTATTATTTCCTGTCCTGGCTGCCCTTCCTCATAATATGGCCTTACAATGATTGTTTTTCCTTAAAAAAATGTCCCATGGGGCTATTCAGGATTCGTGCGCACGGTTTTCCTCAGGAGTCCGATTATTTCTATGCCTTCATGTCTCATCAAGCGGGTCTATGGACGGGCTGACAGGAAGTGCCTGCGACTGAGTCAGAAGCGTGATCATAATCCCTAAGCTATTGTATGTCTATCTTTGCAGCTCAAGTACATTATGGTAAAAATCGGCAAAATTGAATTAGGTGAATTTCCGATCCTGCTGGCACCGATGGAAGATGTAAGTGACCCTCCCTTCCGAAAGGTTTGCAAACAGTATGGGGCCGATTTGATGTACACAGAGTTTATCAGTTCGGAAGGATTGATTCGCGATGCTATCAAGAGTCGCGCAAAGCTGGACATCTTTGACTATGAACGACCTATAGGGATTCAAATTTTCGGAGGAGATGAGGAAGCCATGGCCATGGCGACGGAGATTGTAGATGCTACCGGACCGGATCTGGTCGATATCAACTTCGGATGCCCCGTAAAGAAAGTAGTGTGCAAAGGCGCCGGAGCAGCTGTGCTCAAAGACATTTCCCTGATGGAGCGGCTGACCCGGGCCGTGGTAAGAAGCACAACTCTGCCAGTGACAGTCAAGACGCGCCTTGGATGGGATGAGTGCAGCAAAAACATAGAAGAGGTGGCCGAACGTTTACAGGATGTAGGGATACAAGCACTCACCATACATGGGCGTACCCGTGTTCAGATGTATAAGGGTGTAGCAGACTGGACTCTCATCGCTAAAGTGAAAAATAACCCCCGGATTCGCATACCCATCTTTGGAAACGGCGATATTGACTCTGCTCAGAAAGCCCTTGAGTACAAAAACCGCTACGGAGTAGATGGAATCATGATCGGCCGGGCTGCCATCGGGTATCCTTTTATTTTCAAAGAGGTAAAACACTACCTTGCCACAGGTGAATTGCTGCCTGCTCCTACACTTGAAGAACGCATAGATGCTTGTTTGCAGCATCTTGAGTTCAGTCTGAGCTGGAAGGGACATCGGCTTGGATTAATCGAAATGCGAAGCCATTACTCAAATTATTTTAAAGGTATACCCAACTTCAAGCCTTTTAAAGTCAGATTGCTCACGTCTGACTCACCGGATGAAGTAATTGATATTTTGAATCAGATACGACAAATCGAATTTGCATAAAGCCTAAAGATGAATCAAGCGTATATTATTGACGGAGTGCGTACTCCGATCGGAAAATTCGGAGGCTCACTATCGGATGTACGCGCCGATGATCTGGCGGCACATGTAATCGCTCATGTACTGCAACGGCAACCGTCCATTGACCCGGAAAATGTAGATGACGTAGTGATGGGATGTGCCAATCAGGCCGGTGAAGACAACCGTAATGTAGCCAGAATGGCTCTTCTAATGGCCGGACTGCCCGTATCTGTGCCCGGAGAGACCATCAATCGCCTTTGCGCAAGTGGTATGGCCGCTGCGGTACATGCCATGCGGGCTATTCGAACGGGGGATGCTCATCTGATGATCGCAGGCGGAGTTGAACACATGACCAGGGCTCCTTATGTGATAAGCAAGCCGTCCAAAGCATACGGAACCGACAGCAAGATGTACGACAGCTCTTTTGGATGGAGGTTTATCAATCCTCGCATGGAGCAGATGTACGGCACTGAAGCAATGGGCGAAACAGCTGAAAACCTTGTGGATATGTACAATATCCGAAGAGATGACCAGGATGCCTTTGCCTATCGCAGCCAAATGAAAGCTTCCGAGGCCCAACGCAACGGAAGACTGAAATTAGAAATTGCACCCGTAGAAATTCCTCAAAAAAAAGGAAACCCTCTATTAGTAGCTAAGGATGAGTTTATTAAACCCGATACCACTCCAGAGATACTTTCCTCCCTGAAGCCTGCATTTCGGAAAAATGGTACGGTAACAGCCGGCAATGCCTCTGGCCTCAACGATGGAGCTGCAGTTCTGCTTATTGCTTCTGAACAGTTTGTCAATACTCATTCATTGAAACCCCTGGCGCGCATGGTCAGTATGGGCGTAGCAGGAGTAGAACCCCGAATAATGGGGATAGGGCCTGTAAAAGCATCCGAAATAGCGCTTAAAAAAGCCGATCTTCGTCTGGAGCAGATGGATATCATTGAAATCAATGAGGCTTTTGCTGCTCAGGTACTGGCATGTATACGACAAATGAATCTTTCGGACGATGACCCCAGAATCAATCCAAATGGTGGTGCCATTGCCCTTGGTCACCCTTTGGGCATGTCGGGAGCCCGCATCCTGTATTCTGCCGCCTTACAACTGTCCCTCACCCGCAAACGATATGCTCTGGTAACCATGTGCATCGGTGTAGGCCAGGGATATGCCGTCGTGATCGAAAGGATGTGATTCCGGTATTTTATTTTTTATCATGTATGCAAAATATCAGGCATATGTGGGGTCTGCCTTGCCTACTGTATTTCACACTATGCATATTCAGTAGTGCTGAGGCGCTTCCCACATGCTCTTTGCATGTGCGGGTAGATTACAGATCCAAAAATGTCTTTATACACGCAGAATGGAAAGATTTGACATCTGTAGAGGATACCATCTGGTTTTACTACATGCCGGAAGCACTTGCCCGGAGGAAATCTTTTTTTTATAACGAACAGGATGAATATCAAAATGCAGGGTTGCATTTTTTTAGACAGAAGTCTGCATTTACGCGTCCTCAGTTTGAAGAATTTCATCATCTGGTCAAACATCCGACACATGCCGAAGTATTCGGGCTTGTCAGTACAGGAGGCACTGTTTCCTTCACCTACACGCTGAATCTGATATATCATCCCTATCCCATCAGCGCCTTGCTGACGGGTGGCGATATTTTGCTTCAGTTTTTTTATCCTCAACCTGCCGACATCCGAAAATTGTCCCATTTCAATAATCATCTGTATCTTAATCTGCCTCCACATTCATGTAAGATGACGGTAGAGGCAGATGCAGGCTTTACCGTGCTAGCACCCGGGCATGTGACATCCAGATATTTGGACTCCACTATCTGCTGGACCATACGAGCCGACAGCATTCAGCATTGTAATCTTCTGCTGACACGTAACCTTGTGCAACTACCTTCAGTGCGCGGAAGTGAGAATATCGCGGTTTTTTCCAGAATTGAAAACATCTCTTCGCTCTCCATCATCCCGTCGGAGATCAAAACAATTGAAACGTATCTGATCGATGAATATAATCTGACACCCCTCCGGCAGTTTACCGTAGTGGACTTTTCCGAGTTCGAAAACAGAATGTTTCCAAACGGATATGTGCAGCCAATCCGAATACCCCCTGTGACAGGATACCTGCCAGCCGCCATTGCCGGAGCGTACTTTGACGCTTTTTGTGCATTTAATGTATATGGTGACCGATGGAAAAATCCGGTATTTTTTACATCTATAGCCGAATTTTTAAAGCACGAATACATCAAAAAACAACACCCTGAAATAAAGCTTGCAGGTCCTCTGGCCAATACGTGGGCAGGTACTATGCTAGGACTGCAAAATTTGCCTTACCACTATCAAAACCAATTGATTTATCTTTTCACAGAGCGTCAGGGGCTCTCACAGCCGCTCAGCGATGCCTATCCCAATGCTTCCCGCCTGCACATCGATGGAGCAGGAGTAGCAAAGTATGTATCCGGATTATTTCACCTGAAAGGATATCTGGGCGATTCAAAATTCCGGAAAATCTTCCACCAAGCATTTAATCTGGGCAAGGTGAATTCTCCGGAAGATTTTCATCACTTCCTGGCAGAAAATCACTACGCATCGCTGGAGTGGTTTACCACCGGGTTGTATAAAAAAAATCAGATTCTGGATTATGCCATACTTGGTTCGAAAAGGTGCAACTACACACAAGTGGTGACCGTCAAAAACTGTGGCACCATGACGGCTCCTATTCCAATATCCGGAATCAGGGATAGCAAAATCTTCATCACCCAATGGTATGAAGGTCATCGGGGCGTACGAAAAATCCCGATACACCCGGAAAAATTTGAGCGGATTATCATAGATGCCGCACTGATCACCCCAGAGATCAACCACCACAACAATCAGATACGCACCCAAGGTCTCTTCCGCACTTTGGAACCTATCCGGTTTCAGTTTTACACCGGGCTGGAGGAACCACTCAAAAACCAACTCTATTGGCTGCCAGTGGTAGGATATAATGCATATGACCAACTGTTGCTGGGGCTCTCAGTGTACAACAATGGTCTGCTTCTGAAAAAATACGAATACCTCATAAGCCCACAATTCTCAACCGGTACGGGCAAACTCACCGGCACCGCTAGCCTTGCTGCCAATTACCCCATGTACAGTGGTCCCTTACATATGGTCCGGGCGGGTGTCTTTTTCAAGCACTTTCACTATGATCGCGATCTCTCGTTTACGAGATGGTCTCCAACCGTGCGCCTGTGGTGGCGCAAGTCTAATCCACGCTCCAAAACCTTTCATATCACACGACTCAGATACGTAGATGTATATCGGGAACTGTCTGAAGATTTAGAAGAACTCCCTTTGGAAATCACAAATGCCAGTTATGGCGTGTTCAGCCTGGGCCACACCATGGAGTACACTTCCATTCTGAGACCATCGATTGTGAAACTCAGCTTCGAAAATGGAAATTCATTTACCAAAATCTTTGGAGAATGGGATCAGCGGTGGATGCTCCGAAACAATAAATGGTTGATTGCGAGGTTTTTTTATGGTCAGTTTTTGAGAAACAACATCCCTGTGGCCAATGCCTTTTATAACTTTGGCATGTCGGGCACACTGGATTATAATTTTGATTACCCATTTTACGGCCGCAGTGATAGCACAGGGATATGGAGCCAACAAATGTTTGTCACAGATGGGGGTTTCAGGTCAGCTACAGGTCTATTTGCACAGCGGTGGATGGCTACAACCGGTGTAAGTGTACCGATTTGGAAGTTTGCCGGATTGTACGGCGATGCCGGATTTAGCGATGGTACATTTTCCTATGGTCTGGGTATTCGGCTGGCTTTCATTACCGATTTTTTGGAAGTGTATTTTCCACTGATCTCATCCCATACCCGACAGGGTATGCCGCCGGGCTATCTTTCTACAATCAGGTTTCTTCTGAATCCGGATTTTAATGCTGTCATGCAGCGCCTTCGAAGGGGCTGGTTTTGATGATATCGTCAGGGTCTGTGCGGAATGACCAGTACTTGCCCTTCAAAAATTTTATCGTCACGCAGGCTATTGGCTCGTTGAATGCTCTCAATGGTTACGCCGTATTTTTTTGAGATCTGTGTAAGGGTTTCACCTCTTTTTACGACATGTCTGATCTCTGAGGATGCAGAATAATCCTTGTCTTGCCTGCGGCTAGGCTTAGTATATTTTACAGGAGTGTTAAAGACTTTGTTCTCTTTTGAGATCCAAACAGGATAATCCGGCGGGATCACATCGGTGCGAAGAACCGTATTGAGAGCCTCAGTCACTTTCAAATCGCTTCGCAAAACAATCCATTGAGACATTGACACTGCATATGGGTGCTGCTGCCGAAGAGTTTTTTCGACCAATGGTATTTGTGCTTGAGGTATTTGAGAAAAATAGTTCAGCAGCCTGGCAAAGAGTTGCCTGTATTCAATTTCCGATACCTGATGTACCTGTGATGCTTCATAAAACAATCTGTTCAGATAACCTGGGTATGTGCGTATCCAAAACTGCAAACACATAAGGTTTTCGGGCAATGCAAACCTCTCGTCAATTAAGGCATCGACGCGTAGACCACACTTCATCGCTTGAAAAACTGATAGTCTGCCTGCACCGGCTTGTTCGGCCTTATCGAGATATACTTCGTTGAGTCCTGTTAGTAGAGCTGCCAGAGCCAGAGCTGAGTCGCTTATATCCCGGTACAGCGACTTAAACATAGAAATTCCATATACCTGCCTCACAGAATGCTTTCTGAGGAACAGGGCTGTGTGTTCATTTCTGACATGACGAGCTTCCGGCAGTGCCTCCCGAACCAGAGACGTCAATGCTCCATAATCAGCAGGAAGACTTTCAGGCAGGACAAACAAATACCTTAACTCAAGCCACCTTAAAACATCCTGAGCAGAAAGGCTTGTTGCTAAAACAAAGACAAGCCATGTAGAACAAATGAATTTACTCCTTATCGCTGTTATTCTTTCTCTTGTGTTGAGAGGATCGGTACTGAATGGCATTATCCAAATGAACCCGGTATTTTATGGATGTACCTACCAGACTGATTCCAGAATTGATAAAAATAAGCGCCAAAGTGCCAAGTGGAATCCACCATATACTCTCCCCGGCAGATTTAACCAAGATCGCCTCACCCAATAAACTTAAACCAAACCCATTAAGCATCAAGCCTGATATTGCAAAAGTAAGCCACTTTTTTTTCAACTTCGTCCTTAGCATCCTTTATTGTGAGCTTTTAGTTGAGAATGAATAGGTCAATCCTAGACCCAGCAACTGTCTCAACTGCAAAGCAGGAGCGTTTGCTTTGCCGTCTCCACTGGTATCTTTGACCAAAACATCATCGTCATAAATCATTTGCAATTGAAAACTCACTGATAAATATTTATATAGTTTAAATACAATAATGTTGTCCCAGTTTACATCGATGTTTTGTGGGCGGTCCAGGTAATTGGAGAAAAGATTAAGCCTGGAAAACAATTCCACGTTCTCCTGAAAGCGCTTTTTGTAGATAAATTCAAGAAATGCCCCCATTTCCGTACGAAATCCACCCCTGTTCATCAAAGATACGTTTGGTATAGTATTGTCAAAAAATTGATTCCCTTTAAACAGTGAATCATCCAGCACAAAGGTTTGTTTTACTTGTACAGGTGAGAAGTAGATTGAGAGATTTTTAATCCCTGTATTTGTTAGACCCAGACCATAGGACACATAAGCAGGCGCCATAAATGTAGAGATGCGTATGGAATCTTGCGGATTTCGAAAACCATCTGCAAATTGAGTTCTGAAATTTCCAAAAACCGATAGGTTCCACTTGCTTTCACCCAGCGATCTGTCCAGACGGGTGGTGAATTCGAGTCTGTCATCGGTTTTGATGGTAACGTCTTCCTGAAAGTTGTATCCGAGGTTAGCTTCCAGAAGATTGAACCACTTCCAGCCGTTAAAACTTTTGATGGCTCTTTGACGCACTACACCGGTTATGTTAAGGTTATTATTTCCCCCGGCAGCCCAATTGGTGAGTGTTGTCTGAGCAATGGCCAGATTATATATTCCATCAATTAGCCAATTTTCAGGAGCTTCATCGGCTCGCCCTTTTTTTTCTACCGCTCTAAATGTATCTTCAAGATTTTGTGCAGTGAGCGCACAAAATGACACGCTAAGAATGAATGTAATTGTTTTTCTCATGATTAAAAAAGGGATTTTACTGATTACTTTTTCTTAAACTTCTGAATAAAAGATTTAACAAATTCGCCCAATACGAGCTGCCCGCTTATTTCGGCTCTTTGAGTCAGTAAAGCATCCCAGTGTTGAGCATTTTGCCAAAAAATTTTTTTTAGTTCACGAAGCGCATCAGGATTGTATTCTGTAAGTTGAAAGGCGAGTGCTTCCGTTTTATTATTCAGTTCTAAAATGTCTTTCGCAAGATATTGAAAAATGCCTTTTTGATAAGCCCATTCTGCAGGCTTCCATACAGCCGGCTCCAAAGCCATTTCAGCAAATGCGGAAATTCCGGCTTTTCGCTCGATAGCCGGACCTACCACAAATGGTCCGATTCCGACGGCGAGTTCAGAGAGTTTGAGCTGCGCCTGTACTGAACCGATTGTATAGTCGCATGCACAGGCCAGACCGATGCCCCCACCTACCGTTTTTCCGTGAATGCGGCCAATGACTATCTGAGGGGCCTTTCGAATGGCATTGATTAGATTCGCAAAACCAGAAAAAAATTGCCGGCCTTGCTCTATGTTTTCAATTTGGATCAATTCATCGAAATTCGCTCCACCACAGAATGCTTTTTCACCCCCGCTTTTTAATATGATCACATTTATGTCCGAATGTTGAGCAATTTGTTCAAAGGAAGTGGTAAGCTCAGCGAGCATGTTAGAGGGCAAAGAGTTGCCTGCAGGGTGGAAAAACTCTATTTCGGCAATTTTTCCTGAGATGGTGCTCTTTACATAAGGCTCCATAATGGCTATTTACCTTTGTTTGATTTCTTCAAAAAATCCTCCAAGGCCATCGCCATGCTCGGAAACTCAGGAGTCGGAGCAGGGATGTCAAGCCGAAGGCCTTTGTCTAGAATTGCCTTTTGGGTAGAGCTGCCAAACCCTGCTATTTTTTTGTTGTTTTGCACAAAATCGGGGAAGTTATCATACAGAGATTGAATTCCCTGGGGTGAGAAAAACACCAGCACGTCGTAGGTTACGTCTCTTAAATCAGAGAGGTCGGATGAGACCGTCTTATATAAAATGGCTCTTTTGTAATGAATCTTGGCGCCATCGAGTATGGTGGGTATTTCTGGTTTCAGAATGTCGGATGAGGGAAGCAAGAACTTGTCGTCCTTGTGTTTTTTAATCATTGGAAGCAAATCGGCAATGGAATTTTTGCCGAAATAAATCTTGCGCTTGCGGTACACGACATATTTCTGAAGGTAATGCGCAATATTTTCCATCACACAGAAGTATTTCAGGTCATCCGGAATGCTATACCGGCATTCCTCTGCAATCCTGAAGAAGTGGTCAACCGCATTTTTACTGGTAAATATGATGGAAGGATAATCGGCAAGATTGACTTTTGACTTTCTAAACTCCGTGATATCAACCCCTTTTACTTCTATAAACGGACGAAAATCGACTTTTACTTTATATTTTTCGGCTAAATCCTTAAAGGGTGATGGTTCGTTTCCCGGATCAGGCTGAGAGATCAAAATACTTTTTATTTTCAAAGTTTTGAAAAGTTTAATTCAACGCCCTAAATCTTGTTGCTCATCCAACCTGTAATCCATACTACAGGTATAATTTCGATGCTGCAAAGGTACACCAAAATAAACAAAGGTGATAATCCAAAGGTGTTGTACATATACCAACCTGTCTTTGAAATATTGTACAAGTACAGACCAAGGCCTGATATAGCCGTAAGCCACAGCATGAATGTACTGGTTTGAAGGGTGTAATAGCTGACAAGAAGTAGTGGAATACTTACAATTCCTATTACAGAATTTCCCAACTCAAAATATCTGTTGACAAACTCAGCGGATTCGGAGCTTACAAAAAGGGTCAACACAAATTGCTGGATAAAATTTTTAAATATCAGAAAAAGAGCCAGCCCAATCAGTAATCTAAGAAAACTCGAAAAATCCAACCGCAGTCCACCCGATTCGAATACAACGTAGAAAAACATAAGAATCACAATTGTAAGACCTATTGCATAATTAATATAAAGGAGGATGTAGTTGAATACTTTGGTGTTCTGCAGGTCTTCTTCAGATTTGCGAACGTCAAAATCCATAAAAATCCGCAAATAAAAAGCTATATCCCGGGCCCATATCTTCTTTTGAAGTGCCATCAATAAAAGGCAAATCAGAAATACATAAAAAAACCAATCGCCCTGATGCTTATTGACCCATTCCACAGCACAAAAGTAAGGGCTTACATGAATTTTACCTTTGGGTGAGTAAATTCACCCACAAAAACCAATGGGATGAAACAAATTCAAAATTACGTAATGGGGCAATGGATTTCAGGCCAAGGAGTGGAGTATATCGCCCGAAATGCCGTAACAGGTGAGGAAATAGGTATAGTATCTTCTGCCGGACTGGATTATGCCCAAATATTGGATTATGGCCGCACCGTGGGAGGGCCTGCCCTCAGGGCAATGACCTTCAGACAGCGGGGTCAAATGCTGAAAAACCTTGCTCTCTATCTGACAGAACGCAAAGAAATATTCTATGAACTGAGCTATGCAACGGGTGCTACAAGGGCAGATTCCTGGATCGATATTGAAGGTGGTATAGGAAATTTGTTTTCATATGCCAGCCTTCGGCGTCAGTTTCCCGACAAGCCCTTTTATATCGACGGCCAAATGGTCAGTTTGTCAAAAGGGGGCTCATTTATCGGTCATCACATCATGGTACCTCGCAGGGGAATAGCCGTTCATATCAATGCTTTTAACTTCCCCGTGTGGGGCATGCTCGAAAAGATTGCTGTCAATCTCCTGGCCGGAGTACCGGCCGTGGTAAAACCCAGTGAGTACACAAGCTATCTGGCCGAGCTGGTCGTGCGTCACATTGTAGAGTCATCCATTTTGCCGGAGGGGTCTCTGCAATTGGTTACCGGTTTGGGTCGAGGTATTCTGGATTCTGTCCGAAATCAGGATGTAGTCACCTTCACGGGATCTGCAGCCACGGGCAAAAAATTAAAGGCACTACCTCACCTGATTGAAGAGTCTGTGCCATTTAACCTCGAAGCTGACTCACTCAATGCTTCAGTACTGGGAGCTACAGTAAAACCTGAAGACCCTGAATTTGAGATTTTTATCAAAGAAATACACCGCGAAATCACTGTAAAAGCCGGACAGAAGTGCACAGCTGTAAGAAGAATTATAGTACCTGAACACCTCGTAGAATCTGTCGAACACGCTCTTTCAGATCGCCTGCGCAACACTCGTGTCGGAAATCCCAGAACAGATGGAGTACGGATGGGAGCCCTGGCCGCTCATATACAGGTGGATCGACTGAAGCAAAATCTGGACATCCTTGCCAAAGAACAGGATATCGTATTTGACGGTCAGAAAGAACTGGAGTTGATAGAAGCAGATGAGCACCAGGGAGCTTTTGTGAGGCCAATTATCTTCCGAAACCTTCACCCGTTTAAAAATACAGCCGTGCATGAAGTCGAACCATTTGGCCCGGTGTCTACCATCATGCCCTACAAGACCCTCGAAGAGGCCGTAGCACTCGTCGGACTTGGCAGAGGTTCGCTGGTCACATCCATTATTACCAACAGTGATAAGGAAGCCAGAGTCTTCACTCTCGAAGCCGCACATCTCAACGGTCGCATTCTGGTGCTCAATCGTCGCTGTGCAAAAGAAAGCACCGGTCACGGCTCTCCCATGCCCATGCTCACCCACGGGGGGCCCGGACGAGCTGGTGGAGGGGAGGAAATGGGTGGAATCCGGGGTGTTATGCATTATCTCCAACGCACGGCCATACAGGGTCACCCGGATACCATAACTGAAATCACGCAGGTCTATCAACCCGGAGCTTCGCGTCCCGAGGCAGAGCCTCACCTCTTCCGCCAGCACTTTGAAGACCTTAAGGTTGGCGATACTGTTTACACCCACAAGCATACTGTGACCGAAGCCGACATCGTCAATTTTGCCAACGTGAGTGGCGATAATTTCTATGCGCACATGGATGATACTTCGCTGGAAGGGACTCTGTTTGAGAGAAGGGTTGCCCACGGATACTTCATTCTGTCAAAAGCAGCAGGTTTGTTTGTCGATCCCAAAAAAGGCCCCGTACTGCTCAACTACGGTTTAGAAGATTGCCGCTTCACCAAGCCTGTATATCCGGGAGCAACTATAGGCGTAAAACTGACAGTAAAAGAAAAAATCAGTCAGGAAAAACGCAGCCCGGATGATGTAGCCCGTGGAATTGTAAAATTTTATGTAGATGTCTATGACGAGACAGGGGAATCCGTAGCCACAGCCACCATCCTGACAATGGTAAAAAAACGCAACCAGGACTAAATTAAAAATCCGATGTTTTACATCGGATTTATCACCTTACTGTGATTGAAAACTCCTGGCAGATAACTCTAGGTTAGAAGATGTGCTCAATAACCTACCCTGTGAATCTGCGCAAAACCGGAAGGGCGGACAATTATTTCAACTTCGATGGCATTGGCAAAAGAGTCTCTACTCACCATTGCATGTAATTTGGTCAGGACTCACGGATGCTCCCCCTTTAGAAAGTGATTGAAGGAGTGTACGTTTCTAAATTTTTCTAAGGGACTTTTTGCGCCTACAGAAAGTACAAATCTCTGCACATTCTGAGAACTCAATAGACAAGACCAATCATTGCCGAAGTTCGTTTAAGTGGGTATATGGCCCTGCCATAAGCGGTAACCTACTTGGGGGCGTGGTGAGTCCGGTTGTATCGGTAAGGGCTGTCATAAAAGAAATCAACGCTTTCTTTTCTCTCTCCGTCAACTTTAGCGGATCAGGCGGAAGAGTCTGATTGGGAAGGTCAATACCAATGCCCTGGCCACCGCCAAGGTCATAAAATCTAATTACTTCATCAAGGCTTGAATAAACGCCATTGTGCATGTAAGGAGCAGTGAGCGCTGCATTTCGAACCGTCATTGTCTTAAAACCAAACTTATGAGGCTCGGCATGAGCCAAGGTATATCTGCCTTCATCTGGATCCACTGCAGCATTCTGCCATACGGGAAATCCGGGTACACCGAGAACTTCGAACTCTGTTTCCCGATAGAATGGTGGGACCGACCCATTGAACACCGGAGCAAAATGACATGTTCCACATTTCCCCTTTCCCATAAAAATATTGAAGCCCAAAATCACCTCCTCAGGCACGCTGCCTCTGTCGGTCATGTAGAGGTCAAACGGACTATTCAGACTCTTC
>CALFUW010000085.1 GCA_937929815.1 uncultured Flavobacteriales bacterium
TGCTAAAGATCCCGATATAGATATCCGAATCACAAAAAATTATGTGGCCGATACGCGTACGCTGTCTGTGAAGGTTGATTTAAGAGGTCTTCGTACTGCCACGGGAAACTTCAGGCTCTCCCTATTTCTCACCGAAAGCGGCATCATATCGCCTCAGAAACATGGAAGTCAGCGTATCGAAAATTACATCCACAACAACGTACTCAGGGCATCCTTCAATGGCACATATGGTGTACCCGTCATGAGTGGTGGAATTATACTCGATAAATCCGAAACCTATGAATACACGATCACACTTCCAGGTGATTGGATCGCCGAAAACTGTGAAATTGTCGCTTTTGTTTTTGATGCAGACTCCTACTACGTATCGCAGGCAGCCAAGAAATATGTGAAGGATTGATTTTTTCATATTGGTAATATCATGTTTACTGTAAATGATCAATCTGTTTTCGAATTGCAAAGTCTTACCTTTGCAGCTCTGAAGCTCCAACATCATGCACTTTAGCCCTGAACTGACAGATCGGATCGAACAACTATCCGCCAAATACGAAGCCAGTGGACAAGATCTCATAGCTTTTCTGGACGGGCTGCTTTATGCAGATTACCTTACATATTGGAATTACATCCACCTCGACACTCTATTAAGTCTTCAAAATCCGCGAACTCACTTACACGATGAGCCAATTTTTATCATGTATCATCAGATTACCGAGTTGTATTTTAAACTTACTCTGCATGAGATCAACAAGGTGGCCAATTCGAAAAATACCGATCTTCATGAAGTGAAAACCTGCCTCAGGCGCATTAACAGATACTTTGAGGCATTGACTCATTCATTTTCAATAATGAACGAGGGTATGGAGCGAGAGCAATTCCTCAAGTTCAGATTATCCCTTATTCCGGCAAGTGGTTTTCAAAGTGTACAATACCGTATGATAGAAATCGGAGCTACCCACTTTTACCGTCTTATAGATAAGGATTGCCGAGATCAAATAGACGTCCGAAATGCTTCTATCGAAGAAATGTACGAATTTATATATTGGAAAAAAGGCGCTATTGTGGAGTCTACCGGCGAAAAAACCCTGACTCTTAGGCAATTTGAAGAGAAGTACAGCGCTACCCTCATCCAACTGGCCAAATCCTTTACCGGTCGGACTTTATGGGATCATTATCTCCACCTTCAGTACACAGGAGAAGCGGATGAAGAACTAAAACGACTCTACCGGGCTTTTGACGAAAATGTCAATGTTCTCTGGCCTTTACAGCATTATAAATCTGCCGTCACCTATCTTGCCCGTAGACCGGATGACATAGCAGCCACCGGCGGGACCAATTGGCAGAAATATCTTCCCCCACGTTTCCAAAAGCGCATCTTCTATCCCGAACTTTGGTCAGATGCTGAAATCAACGATTGGGGCAAATCCTGGGTAAACAAGCAACTTACCCATCAACGATCATCCTGAAAATTTTTGAAAATTCTTATGCAGTGACTAAGAAAACTCTTCTGTTCTCCTTCGCCTTCGTATTCGTGTTATTGGTACTTATATCCGCCAGCCGAATCCTGAAAAACACCACTTCTGCGCCCGGATCCCTTCCGGAAGAGATTGAACCTGAAGACCCTGAAATTTTCTATCACGGCCTTTCACTCAAGGAGTATGATACGATCACTGTAGTCATCCAAGCCGGAGATATCCTCCCAAAAGCCCTCGTTCGTGGCAATGTAAGTCCTTCAGAAGCACATGTGGCATCCTTACAAATCACAAATTATATCCGCCCTGCAGAGGTTGTACCCGGTCAGTCCATTTGTATTTTTTCGTCTGTGACCGACAGTTTGCCGCACTTTGCAGTATATGAAGTGAATCCCGCCAAAAAAATCATTATTGGATTACGAGACAGCATATACGCATATCAGGAGCTCAAGCAAATTATTACTTATCAGCGCATCATTGGTGCCGAAATCAATAATTCCCTCTATCAGGATCTGGTAGATCAGGGAGTTCCTGCAACGGTGGTGGTACGACTTGCAGACCTTTACTCCTGGTCGATTGACTTTTTTAAAATTCAGCCGCGTGACTCGATCAAACTCATCTATGAGCAAAAGGTGGTCGATGATACCATACCCATGGGTACAGGCCGCATTCTGGCGGCCGTACTTTATCACAAAAACAAACCTTATTACGGATTTTATCATCGCTCGGCGGATGGTGTTGTCGAGGGCTATTACAATGAGCATGGGGAAGCCTTAAAAAGCTTTTTTCTCAAAGCGCCACTCAATTTTTTTCGAATCACTTCGAGGTACAATCTCCGCCGATTTCATCCGGTACTGAAGACAAACCGGCCTCACCTCGGTACAGACTATGCAGCTCCGCATGGCACACCGATTATGACAACAGCTGATGGCGTCATCGAAGCTATGGGCTATACATCCGGAAATGGCAACTTTGTCAAAGTGAAGCACAATCAGACCTATTCGACGCAATACCTGCATATGAGCCGTTTTCAACCAGGGCTCCGTGTCGGCTCTCGTGTCAGACAAGGCGATGTGATCGGCTATGTAGGCAGTACAGGTCTTGCTACGGGGCCACATGTCTGCTACCGCTTCTGGAAAAACGGCAAACAAGTTGATCCTCTATCCATCGATCTTCCCGTAGCCAAACCAATGGATGAAAAATACAAAGCCGATTATCTGAAATCCATATCCAATCTGCGCACCCGGCTTGATTCGTATCGAATTCGGTCTACAGAACCGGATACAGAACAAAACAAACCTGAATACGTGAGCAGTATTTAAAGATGTCTCCATCCATACGACACTTTGAGAGGGTGTACGACTGCTATTCAAAATGATGAAGAAGAGTTTTAGAGCCCCTGGTCAAAAAAAAATTACACACATCAGCCATCAAATCAATGTCCGCCTTGCTGTTGCGCGTGTAGTTGGCTGCCGGGGAGCTTGACAGGGTGCCTAAAAATAGGTCCATCCCATACAAAGGTGTGGTATTCACCGTTTTCGCCGGCAGGATCAATATGTGAGGGCAGGGAAGATACCCACTCTTTGGTCAGTTCTGCTCCTATTACTGAGTCTGGTAAGTCTGGATGACCTGATGCGCAGATGCGTGCTTTGTACCCTTTATCCAGAAATTCATATACCAGGTCTCTGCTGTTTCTTCCCCAAAGGGGGAATACGGGTTCAATACCTGCTTTACGACATATCTTTTCTTTGAAGTCACGAACGTCTTCAAGATGAATATCGCCGAAAACGCAGACATCGATTTCGCGAACCTTCATCAGTCTGTACTCAGCAAGCACCATGCGCTGGTAAGTGTCATTATCCACAGGCCAGTCCAGATAAAGTTTTCGCGTGTGAATGCCCAGTGACATTCCTTGTCGGGTAATCCAACCTTTAGGTACATTGTGGATGGGTACCATTTGGGTTTTGCGGTCAATGGTTGTAAATAGAAACTTCACATCGTACCAAAAGGCTGCGCAGACGTAGTGAAGTGCCAACATAGAATCTTTGCCACCACTCCAATTTACAAAGGCTTTTTTCACAGCAAATGCAATTTTCAGAAATTATACCGAATACCGTTCAGAATGTTGTACACATTCTTGCGAATGTCTTCAGGCGGAGAAGTGTCATGCATGTAGGTGAAATTTATAGTCAAATCAAATTTTTTAGTCAATTTGGTAAAGATGTTTGCCTCCCAGCTGAATCGGTTGTCGTACGCCTTAAACCAAAGTACTTGATAATAAACCGCAGTCACGAGTGTCAGATTGTTTTCAATGCGATAATTTAAGGCTGCATAGGTGTTTATTCGAAGGTCACTGTGAGTAATTCCGCTTTCTTCTATTTCATGTTCATACATTAATGGAGTTATTCCTGCAAAAAAGGAGACAGCTGGTCTTTGTATAATTTTAAATCGGGGGCCTGAGCCAATTATATTGCGAAATCGAACCCCCAGTAGTGCATTGTATTGCTGCTGCAGATAGGATTCCCATCGTAAAAAATTTCCTGTTCTGAACTTACGCAGCGAATCGACTGATACTTCATCTATCTTGTATGTATATCGGAAATGAATATACCCGGAGTTTGCGAATGTTTCTCCCTCGCCGTTTGCAAATTTTAATTCGCTTAATATTAAAAAATTTCTTTTTTTTGTCTGACGCTCAATGGAATTCAGTGTCCGAAAAGTAAGATATCGCTTACTGTTTTGCTCTGCAATGAGTTGCCACTCCGTACTACCAAACCAACCAATGGTATCAAAAACTTGCCGGCGTCGTTCGATGTTCATGATCTGGGCACACAATTGTTTGCTACACAGACATAATAGTAACAAAATTCCTAATCCTTGACCCCTCATCTCGTTGAGTTCACAAGATAAACACCAGCTAAAATTGTAGAAATACCCGCTAAGTGTATCAGCCCAATTTCCTCTCCATCCAAAGCACCCCACAAGAGGGCTACAATCGGAATGAAATAGGTAACAGACGAAGAAAACAACGGATTTGTCAATTTGATCAGTTGGTTAAATACAATGATTGCCAAGGCAGAATTTATCATCCCAAGTATGGAAGCAATTCCAAGATTAATATATCCTAATGGATGCGTAGTCATGCGCTCTATAAAATCAGTGGAAAATAAGTAAATCATGCTCGGTGGTCCGACTACAGTGAGTGATAGACCCGTAATGGCTATGCTTCGCATGTTGGCCAGACGTGTGGATATTGTATTGATGCTCAATGCATAAAAAATGGTAGACAAAATTGCCAGACTGCCATATACCAAGTTGGGATTGACGGCCAGATTAAGTGTCGGAAACAGCAGTATCATTGCTCCTGATAAACCTACCATTACCCCAAAGATTTGAATAGGTTTGAAGACTTTCCCAAAAAATAAAGCACCTGTGATCAATGTAAATAAAGGGACAAGACTATTAAATATGCCTACTAGTCCGCTATCTAAATGTCTGACAGCCAAAGGAAAAAGATAATAAGGAATTCCATTGCCAAGAATTCCTACCCAAAATAAGGGCACTATGTCTTCTCTGCGAATATGTCTGAAATCTTTAATGGAAATCAAAGCTGCAAGCATCCATGCGAATACAATGCGTAAAGCTCCCATTTGATCATAGGTGTAGGTGCGTAGCCCCTTTTTCATAAGCAGGAACGAACTTCCCCACACCAGCGCCAGCAAAGCAAAAAGCATCCACCTGACCCACCTGTTTTGCACTAA
>CALFUW010000086.1 GCA_937929815.1 uncultured Flavobacteriales bacterium
CCCGGATCTTTGTATACTTCCAGCGTTTGACGATATACTCGTCGCAGACTCACTGTGCCCCAGGCCAGATGAGGCGATAGCCGGCTGCAACTCGATCTGCTCTCCTCCGGTTTAGAAATATGGCGGCTGTAGGTACGGTATCGGCTATTTAGAAAACTATTCAATGTTTCCAGTGCGGCACGCTCTCCCGGTTTTTGAAATCCTTTTGATTCAGACACCCATTTTTTGACAAACGTTTCGGGTATCTTAAAGGGATTGTCGATTGACAATGGAGGAAAACCATACGCGGACAAGTCGGGGTTAAAAAAAGGAGAATTCATAAATTCTTTCCATTGCTTGTCCCACCCTCTTCGATGGCTCAACCCTCTGATTACGCCAAATTGCGGAAATTCGAGCCACTGGATGTTCTGATCTTTAAATAAGCGTTTAATTTTTAAATCTCTTTCATAAGTAATTCGAACCCCCGTCTCCTGGTGTGAATACACGGCATGGATTCTTATTTTTTGAAGCAATTCTCTGAAGATTTCAAAAGCACTCCCAAAGCACAACCACATGTCTATGCCATGCTTTGCGAGTTTATCTTTAACTTCTACGGCAGATTGATATTGAAACGCAAAATGCCTCAAACTGTAGTCCTTATGCATCAGTACCTCCGGCTCCACCATCCAGATGCCAAGTATCGAATAGCTCTGTTTGAGGGCTTCCGCCAGGGGTCTGTGGTCATGAAGTCTCAAATCGCGCTTAAACCAGACGATAGTAACGGGAGAAGTCAATATTTTTTGGATTATGTGTACTTAAACAAGCACCTTATTCACGGGTTTATTTTTTTAAAAACAATTTGTGTTTACAAAATGAGAAAACTGGTTTCTTTGCTCACTCTTTCAGCCATTACACTCAATGCTCAAAAAATGAACGATAAAAAATACGAACGCGCCATATTTGCATCCGGATGCTTTTGGGGTACAGAATACCACTTAAAAAGGATTGAAGGTGTAGTAAGTACAAGGTGCGGATACACCGGTGGGCACGTACCTAATCCAACTTACAAGCAGGTATGTACCGGCACTACAGGTCACGCGGAGGCAGTGGAAGTGGTGTATGATCCGCTTAAAGTCAGTTACGAAACGCTTTGCAAAATATTTTTTGAAACACATGATCCCGGACAGCTCAATCGGCAGGGGCCTGATATAGGGCACCAATACAGAAGCGCAGTGTTTTATCTAAATGAGGATCAAAAAAAAACAACGGAAAAACTAATTGAAATCTTGCGGAAAAAAGGCCACAAAGTCGTGACTGAAGTCACTCCGGCTAAAGAATTCTATCCGGCTGAGGAGTACCATCAGAATTATTACGACAACAAAGGATCGACCCCCTATTGTCATTTTTACGTCAAAAAGTTTGATTGATCTCCCTACAGTTTTTGTGTGAGAGATAATCAATGGAATAGAAGTGTTAAAAATATAACACTTGTATATAAAGCTTCTGAGAAGGGAAGTAATGTACTACTTTTGCACCCCTGATTGAAGCAAGTTGAAGCATCTACATCTTGCTCATATATAACGGATTGGAAAATGGCAAAAAAGGATGACCGCTGGTTGAGAGAATTTGACATTCCATACCTTGGAATGAAAGCCGGCGTTCACCATTTTGAATACATACTGGACGACGCATATTTTGCCAAATATGCCGAACAGGAGTTTCGCAATGCTCGCCTCTTGTGTAAAGTCCAAATGGAAAAAAAAACCAGCATGCTGCTTTTTTCATTTGATGTCATTGGGCAGGTAGAAGTCGATTGCGACATCAGCACAGAGTCATTTGACATGGACATCCAGGCAAATTGGAGTCTAATCGTAAAATTTGGAGATCAACGGATTGAAGAAGAAGATGGTGTGATGACCCTACCGAAAGAGGAGCATCAATTGAATATTTCCCAATTTATCTACGAGACGGCTGTGCTGGCTGTTCCCCTTCAAAAAATTCATCCGGGGGTAGCTGCTGGCACCCTTGAGAACGAGGTTATGCGGAAGCTGGCTGAGCTGAAAGTCGATTACCTTCCTGATGGTGAAGACCAACCCTCTGAAAGCCACAACGATCCCCGCTGGGAAAAATTAAAAGATTATAAGAATAAACTAAACTGATATAACCAATGGCACATCCTAAGCGCAGACAGTCAAAAACACGGAGAGACAAGCGTAGAACACACTATAAAGCTGAAGTACCAACCATCGCCGTGTGCAATGTAACCGGAGAAGCTCACTTGTGGCACAGAGCCTACTGGCATGAGGGCAAACTATACTACAAGGGCAAGGTGGTGATAGACAAAGAGGCGACTGCTTAGAATCCTTCTTTCTGATATTGGATTTGGAGAAGCCGGCTTTACGTCGGCTTTCCATATTTTACACGCCTACTTTTCTGATTCCCATTCGCTGGTGTACGAAAATTTTATCTTTTTATTGTCCTGATACCACTGGTCATTGTAGGATTCCGGCATCACAAACGTCTTGTCTCTTAAAATCATGTACACCAGTAAGATCAACACCGCAGGAGATATCGAAAACAGAAACATCCCAAGAGCGTGATATCCGTTAAGATAAAGAATTGGGCTTGCTAAGCCTGTAAGCAGATGAATCGCTGCTACAATTGAAATATTTTTCATAAGGACAATTTTCAGAAGTAACATTAACCCCTGATAAATGTTTTAGGTCACTCCACCTGGTTGAATGTCCATCCTTTAAGAAAGTTCTGAATTCCAAAGCTCTATTGAGCAGATTGTGAATAGTAAAAACAAAGAAGGCCACTCCTACCGAAGTTGGAGTAGCCTCACTCTGCCATGAAAACAACTTTATAACGTCCCCTTTTATTTTTTCAGGTAGTCGTTTACCTGATCTTTCTCCATTATTTTTTCTTCGAAGGTGTAGGCACCCGTTTTGTCGCTTTTGATCATGCGAATTACTTTGGTATACGCTTTGGTCGCACCTTCTTTTTTCAGGGTTGCAACTACTTTCTTTGCCATTTTCTGATAATGTTATTTGATTTCTTTGTGTAAAGTTACTTTTTTTAGAATTGGATTGTATTTCTTCAACTCCAATCTGTCAGGTGTATTTTTTTTATTTTTTGTGGTAATGTAACGGGAGGTACCGGGGAGCCCTGAGTTTTTATGTTCAGTACATTCCAAAATCACCTGTACTCTGTTGCCTTTCTTAGCCATGGTTTTTTACAATTTTAAAAATCCTTTTTCAGCAGCCTCTTTCAGCACAGCTGAGATTCCTTTTTTATTTATAGTTTTAATGCCTCTCGCACTTACTTTTAGGGTAATCCAGCGGTTTTCTTCAGGTATGAAAAAACGCTTGGTAGTAAGATTGACATCAAACAATCTTTTGTTTTTCTTATTGGAAAATGACACGTGATTTCCCACACGTGCTTTCTTTCCGGTGACCTGACAAACGCGAGCCATTTGTATAAATTTTTTTTGGTTAAATCTACGTTTTGAAAACGGGCTGCAAAGAAACAAATTTCGGCGTACTGTCAAAAAGATATTTTTTGCTTAAGGACTTAAAAAACTGTTATAATCCCGTTACCAGGTTTATTCATCATAGCTCACAACGACGCGTTCAGAGATTGGATGGCTTTGGCAGGTAAGTATGTACCCCTGTTCGACTTCGTCGTCGTCCAGCGCGTAATTCATTTCCATAACAACTTTGCCTTCGAGTACTTTAGCTCTGCATGTGCAGCATACGGCGCCTTTGCAGGCAAAAGGCACGTCGGCACCCGCATCCAGGGCTGCATCGAGGATGGATACACCTTTTGAGGAAATATCAAAGTGGGTTTCTTCGCCGTCCAGCACGACAGTCACATGGCTGAGGACGTCTGATTTGTACGTTGTGACGCCGGCATCTTTTTTAGCAGTTGGTGTCGCAGCAGTAAAGAGTTCGTAATGAACTTTCTTATCATGAATACCAAGCTCTGCCAATGTGTCTTTTACCTGGTAAATCATTTCTTCCGGACCACAAATGAAAAAATGGGCTATTTCTGCAGGGGTAAAGAACTTTTGTGCATACTGGCGTACCTTATTGGCATCGATCCTTCCCTTGAGCCAGTCAG
The DNA here is from genome assembly GCA_937929815.1 of uncultured Flavobacteriales bacterium. Classification (GTDB taxonomy): domain Bacteria; phylum Bacteroidota; class Bacteroidia; order Flavobacteriales; family Schleiferiaceae; genus Thermaurantimonas. The sequence continues at coordinate 4,102 of CALFUW010000086.1, forward strand.
TGCCTTGGTCTTCCCGGCTTAAAACATGGTGTATTTCCAGACGATTGATGTATAGGTTTTTTAAATCGTCTAATTCATCCTTGAAAATTATTGTGGATACCGCCTTATTCCCATAAAAAAGCGAAACCGTGCTGTTGGCTTCATATTGAAGTATGGTTTTGATCAGGCTCATAATGGGAGTGATACCTGATCCGGCCGCAAACATTACGTATTTAGCAGATTCGTCTGGTTTCAAGGGAATTGTGAAATTGCCCTGAGGCGTCATTACATCTATTGTTTCTCCTGCTTCAAGACGTTCATTGGCGTAGGTTGAAAATTTACCTCCGGGTATTTTTTTGATAGCGACTCTCAGTTCGTTTTCCAGAGGACTGGAGCAGATGGAATAGGATCTTCGGATCTCCTCTCCGTCTATTGTGGCTTTTAGTGTAAGATATTGTCCAGGAGCAAAGCAGTACTCCTTTTTCAATGACGGCGGAACGACAAACGACACAGACACGCAATCATCCGTTTCTCTGCGAACTTCGCCGACAGTCAGGGTGTGAAATTTGGGACGTGGCTGTTTTTTGATATCGTCCAGCCAGAAGTTTTCTTTATTGAAGCTCTTTTTTTTCTGAAGGAAAAAGGATAACATACGATTGAATTTTGCTTGAATAATAGCTACAAGGGTTGTTTTGTTTTGCAGACATTAATAGAAATATCCTCTACAAATGTACAGATACAAAGAGGTATTGAATGTGTGTCCGTGGTGCAGGATGTGAAGCAATGACAATAAAAGTGTGGGATTTTCCATATGTTTTATGAGGTCGTGCTCTGCATTTAACCTATTATCGACGAATGAATTTGTCAGGCTTAATTTGATCTGAGTTAATTGCTTCTGTTTTCAAAATCCTCATTTCGTCGGTCTTGTATCCTTTTTATTATAAAGTATATAAGTAGAATAATAAAAATGACACCAGCTACCCCGGACATCAACATTCCAACCAAAAAAGCGCCTATTTCCACTTTACAATCCTAAAATTTCAAAATGCGGACTGCCGTGCCGTAGGCGAGGATTTCTGCAGCTCCCTGCATCACTGTGGAAGTTGTAAACCGGACGTTGACAACGGCGTCTGCACCCATTCGCATGGCATCTTCGGTCATGCGTTTGATCGCCTGCTCACGGGCATCGGCAAGGAGTTTTGTGTATTCTGAAATTTCGCCCCCGACAAGGTTTTTAAGACCCGCAAAAATGTCAAAGGCTACATTTCGGGTTCGTACGGTAGACCCTCTAGCGATGCCAAGGAGCTCCACGATTTCGTAACCCGGTATGGAGTCGGTAGTTGAGATGAGAATGCCATCGTTCATAAGAGATCAGTTATACTGGAATAGTTGATTTCTGCTGATAAACACCAGGTTACCATCTGTAACGCTTCGTGCATATACCCTGTAAAAGTAACGCACTTTTCCAGTGCAAGGTATGGAGCGGTGATTAAAAGTTATGGAATCTACAAATGCGATATCATTAAACCGGTAGTACAATCCTCCAGCCCGATCTTCTTGGAAATCGATGTCAAAAAAGTAGAGTTTCAATTTCTGAAGTTCGACCTGTTGCGTCGGGTCTATTTGAATATGAAAGCGGTAGGTACAGTTGGCTGCACCCTCGGGTTCGAGGTTTTCGACGTGGATCACCCGAAGTTGAAGGCTGTCGAAAATCCCGCTGGTATAAACATAGCTGTCGAGAAAATGAACGGACAGGTTAAAATCAGACCGGTACTTCACACAGGAGAGCACAAGAGGCAGCGACAACAGGAGGATCAGTCTTTTCATGGATCAAAAAGGAACAATTATACGGATGCCAGGATAAAGCATATCATATGAAACGGGCTCGACTTTGAGATAATATTCATCAAATGGCACGGGGGGGATTCGGTACTTGGGCACGGGTCTTTTTTTATATCGGATATAGCCCCGGATTGCAAAGGCGGTAGATGCACCGGCGAGCGCCAGCGTGATGTAATTCATTCGGCGGTATTGTTTATAGTCTGTATTGTGTCTCTTAAGTTCATCTAAGTATAGCGGTCGTTCGCTTTCGTTGGCACCGAGCCATTTCCGGTAATTCCACGCTGCATTTTCGTAGCTCATGTTTGCGCGACTGTAATAATACAAGGCATATCCGAATGAAAAGGAAGCTGTGATCAGCGGGATACCAAGTTCGATAAAATTCCGATCCCGATAATTCTTCATAGCGGTTTGATACTGGTCGAAGTCCTTATTGACTGTAAAGGATGGCATAACCATCTGACCATCGTATTGATCTTCGATAAATATCAGCGTATCAATCAGTTCAAATTCCGGGGTGAAGATTTGAATTCTATGAAGGCCTTGCGGCATTTTGATGATTTTTCGGTTTTCATAAATTTTGTTGTTGGCCTTGATAATAAAATAATAACTTGGTACGTAAAACCGCACAACTGTACTATCTGTCTGTGCGTGAGTCCGCAATGTGGTAATTGCACACCAAAAAACAAGACCTGTCAATTGAAGTATGTATCTGCTTTCCAATAGCCCGGATGAATTATTTTAGTAAATATATTAATAAATTTTTAAATAAATTGTTTTGCAACATGCCTAGCATGTGCTGAGCAATGGGTCAGGAAATAAATCAATGTCTTATCGGCAGAGAGCTAAGGCTTCATTTAGTACTTTTTGACGTCTTACAGGTTCGGTGATTAGAGTTTGAATCTGATCAAATGCCTGAAGAAGATCATGAAGAGTGTAAATTCTCTGATCGAAGAGGGTATTGAGTTCCGCACGATGCAGCCACCGGAGGATCGATATGGGATAGATTTTGTAATGGTCGAGCTGATGATTCAGTCCATTGCCTGCAGGGTAATTCCAACTTATGAGGTTCATGCCTGCACATCGAGCATAAGACATGGCATCGTCCGAAAATCGGGTATTGCAGGCCACGGCATACACCAAGTTTAATCCGGTAAAGTGATGGTTGAGGTCGTCGAATCTGGATTTTACGTACAGTGGCACCTTCACATCGCTTTTTACATGAGGCTGATTGTGGTATTTACACTCCATCAGCCAGGCCGATTCGCCGGTATGAGCCACTACATCTACCTCATGAGCGATACAACGCCCTTGCAGATGGATTCCTACCTGAGTTCTAAATCCCTTTTTTTGAAACAGCTGAGCCATCAGGTGTTCGAAGGGAAAACCGGTCGGTCCAAGTTTCATCAGAGCATCTTTTAGCCGGTAGCGGCTAGCTGCTTCAGGATGTCTTTTGTAGAGTGCTGAATGTGTTTTCCTTTTGAGTTCGCGGGTTGAAGTATCCGGTGTGATGTGTGTCAAAACATTTTTGGCTACTTGCAAGGCTGCATCGGCGGGTAGTCCTGAGCGCATCAATGAATGAACAAACTTTTCCTGGTCGAAGGGCTGAAGTGAGCCATCTTTTTTTCGTATCAGAAGAGGTTGGTTTTTCATCAAGAGAACTTGCGGGATAAGCGTTCGATGACTTTTGCTGCAGGTTTATTTTCATAAAGGATCTTATATACCGCATTGGCTATGGGCATCTTAACATCATAAGCCTTTTTTATATGGCGAATAAGCCCGGTAGCATAGTATCCTTCTGCTACCATACGCATCTCAAGCATGGCGGCCTGTACGGAATACCCCTTACCGACCATTGTGCCAAGTGTGCGGTTTCGGCTGAACTGTGAGTACGCTGTCACCAACAAGTCGCCCATGTAAGCCGACCCGGCAATATCGCGCTTGATGGGGTGTACGGCCTTAATGAAACGCTTCATTTCCCGGAGGGCATTGCTCACTAAAACTGCTTGAAAATTGTCTCCGTAACCCAATCCATGACAGATGCCTGCTGCGATGGAATAGATGTTTTTTAGTACGGCGGCATACTCGGTACCATAGATGTCATCGCTGATTTGAATTCTCATGTACCTGCAGCTTAAGTGTGCGCCCAGAATGTAGGCGTGTTCCATGTCAATGCTGGCCAGTGTGAGGTAGCTAAGGCGTTCCAGAGCGACTTCTTCTGCATGACAGGGTCCTGCGATGACGCCAATATTATCCAGCGGTACCCCAAGTACGGAGTTGAGGTACTCACCCACAATCATATTGGCTCCCGGGATGATTCCCTTAATCGACGAAAAAATGATTTTTTCGCTGAGATCTACACTTGTTTTTTCGATGGCGTCGCGCAGAAATGCTGACGGGATTACCAGCACGATGATGTCAGAGTTTCTACAAATTTCATCAATATCATTGCTCAGATAAATGTTCTCTGTATTGAGTTCGGCATTGCTCAGGTAGCGGGGATTGTGGCCATAGCGACGGATGTGTTCGATTGCTTCTGTATTGCGCATCCACCAGTAAATTTGGTCGTTGTTTTCGCTTAGTACTTTGACTAAAGCTGTAGCCATACTGCCACCCCCAAGGACTGCAATGCGCTTGCTTTCAACATTGTAAAAATCTGACAAAACCAATTTGCCTCTTCTTCTCCGAGCAAAAGTAGGGTTTTACAACCTTTAGTAGTCCAACTGTGCAAGAGGGTCAGTGAAATATTTGAAATGCCGAGGCACTTTGTGCTGTACTGAGGTTTGGTCTTAAAATCAAGGGGCTTCCTATCAGCTACACTCCCTCTTCCAACGTCGGTATCGCATGAATTTCTTTTGCTGTTTTACCAGACGGAGAATCTTTTTTTGCTCATCTTCAGGTAGATGTATGACTTCCTGGCATGTGGGTGAGCATGTATTTTCGTAGAGGCGCGCACAGTCGTCACACTGGATAAAGAGAATGTTACATGCTTTGTTAGCGCAATTACGATGGGTATCACAGGGTTTACCGCATTGGTGACAGGCTGAAATTATATCCTGGCTGATATGTTCGCCAAGTCGATTGTCGAAGACAAAATTTTTACCTCTGAACCGGTTTTCCAGTCCCTCCTCCTTGACCTGCCGATAGTAATCTATAATGCCTCCGTGAAGTTGATTCACATTTTTAAAACCGTGGTGACGCAGATAGGCAGAGGCTTTCTCGCACCGAATACCTCCGGTGCAGTAGAGTAAGATCGGATCTTCTTCATTTCCCTTGAGCATATTCACCACCTCGGGAAGCTCTTCGCGGAACGTCTCTGACTGTGGAAGAAGCGCACCTTCAAAGTGCCCTATCTCACTTTCGTAAAAATTTCGCATGTCAACAATTTTGACATTTGGAAGATCCATCATCTGATTCCACTCCCGGGCAGAGAGATGCCTTCCGACATTGGTCACATCGTATTCATCATCGTTTAATCCGTC
>CALFUW010000087.1 GCA_937929815.1 uncultured Flavobacteriales bacterium
GGCAAGCTGCGTAATAGGATTGGCACCTGCCTCGGCGATGTGGTATCCCGAGATAGACACCGAGTAGAAGTTGCGTACCTTGTGGTTGATGAAATACTGCTGTACATCGCCCATCAGACGCAGGGCAAATTCAGTAGAGAAAATACAGGTATTCTGTGCCTGGTCTTCCTTGAGGATATCCGCCTGCACCGTACCGCGCACCACATTTAAGGTCTCGGCCTTGATGCGCTCATAGACTTCGCGCTCCAGTATCTGGTCGCCTGTGACTCCTAGCATCAGCAGTCCCAGACCGTCATTTCCTTCAGGTAATGGGGCATTGTAACGCGGGCGGGGCAGGTCGCGGTCATCGTAGAGCTCTTTTAATTTATTTTCAACAAGATGCTCAAGACCATTTTGCCGAACATAAATTTCACATTGCTGGTCAATGGCTGTGTTCATAAAAAAGGCCAGCAGCATTGGAGCGGGCCCATTGATGGTCATCGATACAGAGGTGGACGGGTCGGCAAGATTGAATCCGGAATACAACTTCTTGGCATCGTCAAGGCAGCAGACGGATACCCCTGAGTTTCCGATTTTTCCATAAATATCCGGCCTTACATCGGGATTTCGACCGTAGAGGGTCACGGAATCAAAAGCGGTGGAAAGACGAGCAGCGGGCATGCCCAGGCTCAGGTAGTGAAAGCGTTTGTTGGTGCGTTCCGGGGCACCTTCGCCTGCAAACATGCGCGTGGGATCCTCTCCGGTGCGCTTAAAGGGATATATTCCAGCCGTGTATGGAAACTCCCCCGGAAAGTTTTCCGTCAGCTGCCACCGGAGCACATCTCCCCATGCGCGGTAGCGAGGGGTGGCAATCTTTGAAATTTTAAGATGTGAAAGGGATTCTGTGTAGGTCTTAACCCGAATCTCCTTGTCCCTTACTTTGAAGATGTAGTCTTCATTGTGATATTGCTGTACCTTTTCTGGAAATTTTTCTATCAGCTGCCAGTTGTGCGGATCCAGGTCTAGCTTGAGGCGTTCAAACTCATCTTTGAGTTTTTTTATCAGGCGATCCTTGTCATCGATCTTGGATTGCGAGAGGTGCTCAATCGTTTCATGAAGGGTGTAGAGCTGCTGGGCAATCTCCGCCTGGCGGTATGCCCATTGATTGTATGTCCGGCAGGTTTCTGAGATTTCCGAGAGATAGCGGGTACGCTGAGGGGGGATGATGTATATTTTTTCAGACATTTCATCTGTGGCCTGAAAGCCTGATTTCAGGTCAGCATGGGTTTTTTCCACTATTTTGTCCATGACTGCCTTGTATAGGCGATTCATGCCCGGATCGTTAAACTGACTGGCAATTGTACCAAATACTGGCATTTCATCCAGAGGCTTATCCCAGAGCTGATGATTGCGCTGGAATTGTTTTTTCACATCTCGCAGTGCGTCAAGGGCTCCGCGTTTGTCAAACTTGTTGAGCGCGATCAGGTCGGCAAAATCGAGCATATCAATTTTTTCGAGCTGGGTGGCGGCACCGTATTCGGGGGTCATCACATACAGAGATACATCGCTGTAATCGAGTATTTCGGTATCACTTTGGCCGATGCCCGAGGTTTCGAGGATGATCAGGTCATAACCTGCTGCCTTAAATATGCTGATGGCATCACCCACATATCGGCTCAATGCCAGGTTGCTCTGGCGTGTAGCCAGCGAACGCATATAGACCCGCGGATTGTTGATGGCATTCATGCGAATACGGTCGCCCAGAAGTGCACCACCGGTCTTGCGTTTCGAAGGATCTACCGATATGATGCCAATTGTTTTATGAGGAAAATCTATTAAAAATCTCCGTACCAGTTCATCTACCAGCGAGCTTTTTCCTGCACCACCGGTACCGGTAATGCCAAGCACAGGGGCAGAGGATTTTTCTGCCAGTTTTTTTATAGCTTCCAGTTCCACCCGGCTCTCACCGGGAAAGTTTTCTGCAGCAGAGATAAGACGTGCCACTGCGCTCCAGCTTTGGGGCGATGTGCTTAGTTTTTTTACTTGTCCGTTGAGAGGATATCCGACTGGAAAGTCTGCCTTCATGACCAGGTCATTGATCATGCCCTGCAGGCCAAGTGCCCGACCGTCGTCGGGGTGATAGATTCGTGTAATCCCGTATTGATGAAGTTCTTCGATTTCGGATGGTAGGATTGTGCCTCCCCCTCCTCCAAATATTTTGATGTGCCCGGCATCTTTTTCTTTGAGTAGATCGTACATGTATTTGAAAAATTCCATGTGGCCTCCCTGGTATGAGGTGATGGCAATGCCCTGAGCATCCTCCTGAATGGCGCAATTGACTATTTCTTCCACCGAACGGTCATGACCAAGATGTACTACTTCACAACCTGTTGCCTGCATGATCCGGCGCATGATGTTGATGGCAGCATCATGCCCGTCAAAAAGAGAAGCGGCAGTCACAATCCGCACTTTATTTTTCGGAATATAGGGTGATATGGCAGATGACATAAAGCAATATAATGTTTAAATTACACTGTACAAAGGTACTTGATCCAGAGGCTAAAATGAGAATTTGAGTGTATGCGTCCTATACCCAAGTTAGCTGCAACCCTAAAGAACAGACGACAGTGCAAAAATTAACGAACAGACAGACGACAAAAAAGCCCACCACACAAAATGGCACATCTGGTTTTTTCCGACACACGAGCCAACGCTCAAAAAACCAAAAGAGCCATTTTTTTGCCAACGCTCTGACACCGTTCCGACCGAAAAACTTATCTTAACCGACTGAAAAAAAAATATAAAAAAGTAGATGGAATTAAAAGAATTGAAACCAAGAAAGGCACTGAACAAAGCCTTTTTAAAAGTAAAACCGAACAGGAATGAAATTGAAGGTTTCAAGACCAATCTCATTACTTTACTCGACAGGACAAATGACAAGGAAAGCGAAGAGTTTCATAAAAACCTTGTCATTGACTTTCTGAAGAAAACCTATTACGACCCCAACCATTTCATCAATACCAAAGGGAGAAACGACCTGGTCATCCACAACGGCCATAATGCCAACTCTTCTGTTGGCGTAATCATTGAAGCAAAAAAGCCGACCAACAAAGCGGAAATGCTC
>CALFUW010000088.1 GCA_937929815.1 uncultured Flavobacteriales bacterium
ATTAAATTTACAGAAATTGTCGAAGGTCAAGGGCATGTATATCACCGTATAGGCACCACAATGGCATGGGATACAGCAGCTGGTCATGCAATGCTCCTGGAATTTGGAGGTACCATACTCGATCTTGAAACCGGCCATGATGAAATGGAATATAATTTAAATAATCTAAAAAATAATGAATTTATAGCCTCATTGATGTCTTTGAAATCAATCCTGTGAAATTCAAAACCAAGAGATACATCGTCAGGAGAAAGCATGCCTTTCAATTTGCATTCTACGGCATCAAGGAATTGCAACGGGAGTCTCATTTCAAAATTCATATAATTGTCTCTTGTGTTGTAATCATTTTTGGAACTGCTTTCAGAATTAATGCTACGGAATGGGCGATCGTTAGTATTTGCATTGGAGGCGTGCTCACAGCAGAGGCATTTAATTCGGCAATTGAAACCATCTGTGACCTGGTGATGCCCTCCCGTCATCCTTTGGTAAAACGGATAAAGGATATATCCGCAGGCGCTGTTCTGATGGCAGCATCGGCATCGGCGTTGGCTGGTCTCTTTATTTTCGTGCCCAAAGTGTACCTTTGGGCAATGTCACTTTTCTGAAATAAATACATGAGTAAATTTATTTTTTTTCGCACCCCCAAACCGAAAGGATTTCATTACAAACCTTTATATTACAACGAGAGAAAAGAGAGAATTGAGCAATTGAAAAAAGAGCTAGATAGTGAAAAAATCAACCAGGATAAGCTGAACAGAGAGGAACTTAGAATCCGACTGAACTCCAACTTCAAGAGGCTACGAAATACCCGATCATCCCCCACCTCAGGCCAAAATATCAGACTACTGGTCATACTGTTTGCTTTAATTGCTCTATTTTGGTACCTGATGAAACCCATACTCTCATACAATTAATCAATAATTCTGGATGATACGATCTCTAAGATGAGCCTTGGAATAATCAGACTTTTACCGGACCATATTGCCAACCAAATTGCAGCTGGCGAGGTAGTTCAACGGCCAGCCTCAGTAGTGAAAGAATTGCTTGAAAATTCAGTAGATGCACAAGCCGATCACATCTCTCTCTTGATTGAAGACGCTGGCAAAAGCCTGATCAAAGTCATTGACAATGGCTGTGGAATTAGTGATACAGACCTAAGACTGGCATTTGAGCGTCACGCAACCTCAAAAATCCTCAATGCTGAGGACCTCTTTCGTATCCAAACAATGGGCTTCAGAGGTGAAGCGCTAGCATCTATTGCAGCTGTAAGTCACGTCGAATGCATTTCAAAAACCGCTGATGATGCCATTGGGAGCAAAATTGTGCTTGAAGGTGGCAAAGTGAGGAGTCAGACACCTGAAGCCTGTACTACCGGAACGATTATCTCGGTGAAAAATTTATTTTTTAATATTCCCGCCCGGCGAAGTTTTCTGAAATCCGATACTGTAGAGCTCCGTCACATCTATGAGGAATTTCTCAGGATAGCACTTGCCCACCCCAGCAGGCGTCTGAGGCTACTAAATAACGGACATGAAATATACAACCTATTACCCGGAAATCTGAAACAGCGGATCCTATCTATCTTTGGTAATAAAGTGGGTGAAAATTTACTGCCGATCCAGGAGCATACGTCCATCATACGAATCAATGGATATCTGACCAGGCCTGAAATATCAAAAAAAATAAAAGGAGATCAATATTTCTTTATTAACAAACGCTTCATAAAAAACCGATATCTCCAACATGGCATTATGGCAGCTTACGAAGGTCTACTGCCGACAGACAGCTTTCCCGCTTTTTTTATCAACCTCGAAATAGATCCCTCAGAAATAGATGTAAACATTCACCCTACAAAGACTGAAGTAAAGTTTAAAGATGACCGTGCTATCTACCAACTTCTAAAATCTGCTGCAAGAAAAACCTTAGGGATCAATGCAGTAGCACAACCTATTGATTTCGAACAAGAAAATTCTTTTCAGCTCCCATCCGATTTTAATGGGACACCAAAAATTCCAACCATTGAAGTAGATCCGGAGTACAATCCATTCAAAAGCCAATCTGAACAATCCAGAAAAAACACTACTGTACACGTACCGGCCTTTAATATCCCAAAAAATTGGGAAGAACTGTATCAAATAGCAGCATTGACCCATCCAAAAAATCATCAGCACGTGGAAACGCCCTCTATACCTGATCTCCAGGTAGAAAGTTCCTCGTTAGCTGACACAGTTGAAATTTTTCAGCTTTTTCGAAAATTTATTTTGTATAAAAAAGAAAATCAAGTATTTATTATTCATCAACAATACGCCCACGAACGGGTTTTGTATGAAAATATGCTTAAATCTATACGCAATAAGACCATTCTATCTCAGCAGATGCTCATTCCCCTGAAACTCGAATTTACAGCTCACGAAGCGGAATTCCTTCAAAACTGTCGAAGCCTTCTCAGCGAATTTGGGTTTGACTACGAGTGGATCGGAAAAAAGGTAATAGCGGTCTATGGAGTGCCCATTTACTCGGATGCGAGTAATGCCGAAGAAATATTCCGAAAACTGTGTGAAGAGCAATCAGATCTTACTGGCCCTGAAGAAATTATACAGGATAATCTGTGCCGAAAAATCGCTATTTCTTCGTCTTATAAAGTGGGACAATCACTCACCCAGGAGATTATGGCTAAGTTGGTAAGTGAGTTGTTTAAATTGGAGAATCCAGCTGCTGGCATCCGAAAGAGAAAAACATTTGTACAAATTCAGTCATCCGATATTGACCATTGGTTTAATTAATTCAAAAATCCTACCGTTCAAAAAAATGTATTATCAGCCCGTAAGATTCAACCTGCTGCCCGAAGTCATAAAAAATCTATTGATTATCAATGGCTTATTCTTTTTTGCCACCTTTGCATTCCGCAATACGTTTTTAACGGATCTTAACCAGATCCTAGGATTATATCTGCCCGGCTCACCAGAATTCAAGCCATATCAGCTCGTCACACACATGTTTATGCATGGCAATTTTGGTCATATTTTTTTCAATATGTTCGCGCTCTGGATGTTTGGAACGAGCCTCGAAAATTTCTGGGGTGGCAGGCGATTTCTGACTTATTACTTGCTTACCGGACTCGGAGCAGCAGCCCTCCATCTCGGAGTTAATTATTGGGAAATGCTCAAGCTGGAATCAGTGCTCAGGCAGGCTGGATTTGACGCCAACTCGTTGTCTATGCTTCGCCTCGGCGAGGTAGATCCACGTCTTGCCTCAGGAGTACCAAGAGATTTAATTCAGCAGTACTATATGAAGTTTAATATTCCTACGGTAGGCGCGTCCGGAGCAGTTTTCGGGGTGCTTCTCGCCTTTGGAATGATGTTTCCGAATCAACTTATTTTCATCTATTTCCTCTTTCCAATCAAGGCTAAATATTTTGTAATGATATATGGAGCACTGGAACTTATCAACGGACTGAGCAATGACCCTTCTTCCAACATTGCACATTTTGCCCACCTTGGAGGTATGCTTTTTGGATTTATATTAATCAAGTATTGGCAAAACAAAAGCAATCCATACAACTATTAAATAGCATGTTAACAGCAATGGACGTCCGTATTTATTTTGTAAAAAAATCAATATGAAGTCTGAATTCAACAAACTCATTCGAGATGGTGATACACTGACAAAACTTATTGTCATCAATGTTTTGGTGTTTGTATTTGTAGTTTTTATCAAATTATTTCAATTTCTTCTCCAGAAGAACTTTGCCGATCAAATAATTACATGGTTTACTCTGCCCACGTATTTACCGGATATAATTCTTCGACCATGGAGTTTTATATCGTATATGTTTCTTCACGAGGCCCCATTTCATCTTATTTTCAACATTATATGGCTATATTTCGGAGGAATGATTTTTCTGAATTTTTTTAGTGAAAAGCAACTTCTTGGCACCTATATCACCGGAGGACTGGCAGGAGGTTTATTGTATATTCTTTCCTACAACATTTTTCCCGTGTTTGAAGGAGTGGTTACGGTATCTACCAACCGGGGAGCATCTGCTGCAGTAATGGCCATTATCATCGCAGCCTGTACCTACGCACCAAACTTCCCGGTGCGTTTGTTTTTCATATTAGAAATCCGTCTTTGGGTTGTAGCGGTAATTTCCGTACTCTTTGATCTTGCTAACATCGAACGCGGAAATGCCGGAGGTCACATCGCACATTTGGGGGGCGCTTTGTTTGGCTATCTGATGGCTAAATCTTATAACAGAGGCGTGAATCTGACCCAGTGGATCTTCGACTTCTACGATTATCTCCAGACCCTTTTCAGACCCAAAAAAATGAAAAAGGTATATGCTTCTAAAGGATATACCCGTGTTTATTCCAAAGACAGTGCGCTAAATGATAAACAAAAACTAGATAGCATTTTAGATAAAATCTCCCAATCAGGATATGATAGCCTAAGCAAAGAAGAAAAGGAATTTCTCTTTAGGATCGGCAAACAATAACGTCCTCTACATTGAAAACGCTGCTGAAATCAATTATCTACGCGATTCACATCGCAGTAGTACTGATGATGTTGATCTCCGCATACTCCTGGTACATACCGCCGGATCTGGTAAAGTATGCAGGGCTGGCCGGATTGTTGTTTCCGATACTGCTGGTAATCAATATAATTTTTGGTATTTACTGGCTTATTCGACTTAATCTGAAAGTTTTTCTCACTGTGTTTTCTGTCGCTGCTGTATTGCCTCAGTTCAAAGCAGTGTTTCAAAATTTTATTCGAAATGAAGAAGTGTACCACAACGATTCTCTTACCTTTACTACCTTCAATGTCCGACTATTTAACTATTGGCATTGGGTAGACACTGATGTAAAAATCGAGATCCCCAAACTACTCGATTCACTCGGCACCGAAATTCTCGGTATACAGGAGTACTATAAAGGCAGTCATACACCTGATTTGCCACAATTTAAGTATAGATACATCGCCACAGGTTATGAAAAAGATGACTTTGGAATGGCCATCTTTTCTAAATATCCGATTAAAAAAAAAGATTTTGTGCACTTCGAGTCTACGACCACAGAGGAAAAAAACGGCTTCATCTATGCCGATATTGAAACTCCATTAGGCATTATACGTGTCATTTGTGCCCACTTAGTCTCTTTTAAATTGACTAACGAAGATCTGAGCCTCGTGGAAAAACCAGACATAAGCGAACATCCTGAAAAGATAAAAAACAACTACAAACTTTTGTTTCAAAAAGTAAATCTTGCATTTGAAAAGAGAGCCTCACAGGTCCGTGATCTCAAACTTTTTATAGCAGAAAGCCCTCTGCCGGTAGTGCTGCTCGCTGACCTCAACGATACTCCGATATCATACTCCTACAAGGTGCTGACAAATCACCTTCTCGATCCATTCACACAGGTAGGCACCGGTATAGGTCACACATACAACCGTACCCGCTATCCGTTCAGAATAGACTATGTAATGCACAGCAAGCACTTTGGTGCTTTGAGTTATTCAGTCGCTCATAAGCCTGTGCTCTCAGACCACTACCCCGTTACAGCCATCTTAAAAATCAATTCTCTCACGCAATGATGACAAAAATTTATTCTAAAACAAGCAGCAAGCTCTTCGAACGCGCTCAGGAAAGCATCCCGGGAGGGGTCAATTCGCCTGTAAGGGCATTCAAAAGCGTAGGAGGTACGCCCATATTTTTCAAGGAAGCGCACGGTGCCTATCTGTATGATGAGGATGGCAATCGATACATTGATCTCATTGCCTCCTGGGGTCCGATGATACTCGGCCATTCACATCCTGACGTTGTAGAAGCCATAACCAAACAAGTAAATAAGGCAACTTCATTCGGCGCACCCACCCGCCTCGAAATCGAAATGGCAGAGCTAATGAAGGAAATGGTGCCCGGCCTTGAACTCGTGCGTATGGTCAATAGTGGTACCGAAGCCTGCATGAGTGCCATCCGTCTGGCCCGCGGATACACGGGCAAGAATAAGTTTATCAAATTCACCGGGTGCTATCACGGACACGCAGATCCCTTTCTGGTAAAGGCGGGCAGCGGTTTGGCAACGTTTGATATTCAGTCGGTCCCCGGCGTTACCGGCGGTACTGCTCATGACACGCTCACTGCTCCGTTTAATGATATCCAGGCAGTTCAACAACTCATTGACCAGAATCCTGGAGAAATTGCTGCAGTAATCATCGAGCCTGTGGCCGGCAATATGGGATGTGTCCCTCCTCAACCCGGATTTCTAGAGAAACTCCGGATTCTCTGTGACCTTTATGGCATAATTCTCATCTTTGATGAAGTGATGACAGGATTTCGACTGGCCAGAGGTGGTGCGCAGGAACGCCTCGGTGTAAAGGCTGATCTGGTCACCTTTGGAAAGGTCATTGGCGGTGGACTCCCTGTCGGAGCTTTTGGCGGAAATCGCGACATCATGAGCGCTGTAGCGCCCGTGGGCAAAGTATATCAGGCCGGGACCCTTTCAGGTAATCCCCTCGCCATGACTGCCGGGTACACAACCCTGTCGATTCTGAACCAGCACCCTGAAATCTACTTGGAGCTTGATCAAAAAACGAAATTACTGCGCGACAAAATTGCCCAGGCTTTGGAGCAAAACGGATGGAATTTTACAACCAATCTGTTTGGAAGTATGCTTTCATTTCATTTTGATGTAGAGCAGGTAACTAACTTTGAGCAGGCTTCCATCCAGAATCAGGAAACATTCAAAAAATTTTTCTACCACATGTTAAATCAGGGTATTTATCTCCCGCCTTCAGCCTTTGAAAGTTACTTTCTCAGCAACGCACTCAGCCTGGAAGACATCGAATACATATCAGAAGCAGCAAGCACTTTTACAATGTAATTACATGAATTTTTAACAGAAAAGCCGGATTTACAATCCGGCTTTTTTACTTCGTCTTTTGTTTGAAATGCGAGTACTAATCCTTTCGGGTAGATATCCGTTAAAAACAATATTTACCTTCATCAATTAGTTTGGCCGCAATTTCACGACGCAATAGTTTTGGATTCACTGCTTTTTGATATTTAGTAAACCGCTTCAAACCCATGAGCAGGATGCGTTGCTCATCTCCCTC
>CALFUW010000089.1 GCA_937929815.1 uncultured Flavobacteriales bacterium
AAAGACAACAATGGAGACTACTTCCTGAATCACCTTCAACTGAATCAGTGAAAACGGCCCTCCATTGCCATTAAATCCAATGCGATTGGCCGGTACCTGAAAGAAATATTCAAACAAGGCAATCCCCCAACTGATCAGAATGATCGGTAATAAACCAAGGTTTTCAAACCACTTCCATTCTCTGAACTTCAAATGCCCATACCATGCCAGGGTCATAAAGGTATTGCTCAATACCAGAAACAGAACGCTGATAATGCCTTTCATCACTCAAAATGTATCAGGTTTTTGGCGCGAAAGTACTAGATCAATTTGTTTGTTTTTGGGTCAAATGCCAAAAACCCTATGGATAAAGTGCATATTTGTACATCGGAGAAAAAGAGAATTGATTGAGGACACACATTTTTGTAAGTAATTAAAAAACAATGAAAAAAACATATTCAAGCCAGATTGTAAAACCAGGTCGATCATCAGCTACGACCAAGATGTCTGAGTTTCCAATAGAAATCTGGATATTTTTTTCGATTGGGTTGTTCCTTCTGTATTTCGATAAAATCCTGCCGGATCCCGCACAGTTACCAAGGCAAATTGCCATTGGGGTGATGACTGCAATTACAGGTTTATATGCCTACAAGAACCTGAAAAACAAGAGTTTTGAACTTCACATATCCGGATTAATGTTGCTGGGATGGTGGATCACCATGGCATTTTTAATTCCCGGAGCACTGGTTGAAGTTGATGCCAGAGTTGAATTTCTGCGGCATGGGCTTACCGTAGCTTATTTTGTGATCTTGTGTGCCATGCTGAGAGTGTATCTGATGTGCGAAAAACACCTCTCGGCACTATACATTTCGATGACATTGATCGTATCGCTCTTTGCTGTGTTTCAGATATTGCTCTTGCTGAAAAAAGAAGATTTTCTGATGCAGATGTACAGCGTGCAATCGGTCATCGGGCATAAAAATCTGGTTTCCGGAGCATTGCTCATTGCACTTCCATGGATGTATTACAACATCCGGTATTCTGATTTGGGATACAAAGTGTTTGCACTGACTGGCTTATGGTCCTCACTTGTAGTGATAGGTCTGCTAAGGACACGGGCTGCATGGGTCGGACTGTTTCTGGCTCTGCTCGTACTTGTACCCGCTGCCTTAAACTGGATTCGAACCAAAAGGCAAATTGAGCTCAACTACAAGCGAATCATTCCTTATATCCTGGTGGCGATGACCTTGATAGGAAGCGTATATCTCTCCAGAGATCAGATCATAGACCCTACAAACCTCAATCATCGGCTTAAATTCTGGCACAACAGCATTGAAATGTTTAAAGAAAATCCCTTCGGTGTCGGTGCCGGCAACTGGCAATTCTGGTTTCCGAAGTACGGTGTCGAAGGTATGAATACTTCAGTCATGGATGGCGAAACTGTACTTCCTCAGCCTCATAATGACTTTTTGTGGGTGCTGACCGAAAGCGGGATCATCGGTTTTGTGTTTTTCATGTCCTTTTGGATTTTAATCATTGCTGCAGCCAGACAATTTCTCAAATCTTCCCGCGAGAGCCACCAGACCTTACTCGTGCGAATTGCGCTTTTGAGCATCATTGGTTATCTTGGATTTAGTTTTTTTGATTTTCCTTTGGAAAGACCTGAAATTCAAATTCTGGTCATGTCATCTGCGGCATTTGTCACATCCAGGGCCAGGTCTGGATTTGTAAAACTTCCAGCGTGGACAGCCCTTGTATTTGTAGGGATCGCTTTGACATCGGCTTATTCTGCCTTTCAAAAACTAAAGAGCGAAAAAATCAGTGTAAAAGTCATGGAAGCCAATGCACGCCAGGATGCTCGTCGCATCATCCCCTTGGCGGAAAAGGCTTTGAGCAGCTATTTTGTGGTTGACCGTGTAGGTAATACCATGTATTACTACATGGGACTCGGCTACATGGCCCAGCAAAACTGGCCTAAAATGAAAGAGATGTATGATAAGGCACTCGAACTGACTCCTTATCACTTCATCAGCATGAATCAGATGGGAAACTATTACAAAGCACAAAAGGATTTGAACACAGCACTGGAATGGTACCTGAAAGCTTTGAAAATAGCCCCTCGCTACACAGCAGCCCTTCTCAACAAGGCAGAGATCGAATTCAAACTTGGCCGCCCCAACGACGCTCTCAACACCTTGAACCTGGTGTATGAACCAAAATGGCAAATGCCTCAATATCAGCCTAAAATTCACAAAATTATTCTCTACAGCCTTCGTCAAATTGCCTCTCAGGGTGAATATCCGAGAGGATTGATTCCATTTTTTCAAAACATTCCACCACAAGTTCTAGAGAATGATCAGCTCCTTCTACAGCATTATGTTGATTTTTTGAATCAGCGAAAGGCGGTACTCCAAAAGGTCAATTCATCCAAATAATAAGTCATGGCATTCAAAAATTTTATTGAATTTGAACTTTTTACTATTGGAACCATCCACTTCAGGGTAGTTAATGTTCTGGTTTTTGTACTGATCTACCTTCTGATCAGGATATTCCTGTATTTTTTGAAATTGTATTTCAAAAAATTGGTGGATCGTGGCCGTCTGGAATCCGGCAAAGCACTTGCACTGTATCAGATCTTGGTATATCTCACCTATGTAATCGGAATTGTCCTGGCAATAGAGACCACCGGTGCTAAAATCACTGTACTCATCGCAGGCTCTACGGCCATACTGGTAGGCATCGGTCTTGGGCTGCAGGACTTTTTTAAGGACCTGGTGGCTGGTCTGATCCTGCTATTTGAGCGGTCGATTGCCGTTGGTGATGTCGTAGAGGTAAACGGTATGGTCTGTAAGGTCAAGGACATAGGCTTGAGGGCGACTACTGTAAGCACGCTGGATGATATTGCCGTTGTCATCCCAAACACGCGATTGACAAACTTCCCGATCATCAACTGGAGTCAAAATCAGATTCCTACCCGGTTCAACATCACAGTCACGGCAGAATTCGGATCAGATACTGCCTTAATCCAAAATCTACTGCTTCAGGCAGTCAAAAGCCACCCGGATGTTCTGGAAGATCCTTACCCGAGAGTGATGCTTAATGATTTCGGCCCGCGAGGATTTGTGTTTGACTTATTTTTTTACAGCAATAATTTGTTTGGAATACCGATGGTAAAAAGTCAGATTCGTTTCGAAATTGACAAACTTTTCAGAAAACACAATCTTCGCTTTGCCATTCCTCAAAATGAGGTTTATCTCCACACCCCAAATCCCAAAACATGAATGCAGCAGTCATTGACCTTGGTACCAATACGTTTAATCTATTGATTTTTAATAGACTTTCTGGTCAAATTTTATACAATGGTAAAATACCCGTAAAACTTGGCAAAGGAGGGCTTGGAGCGCGTAAAATTCTGGACGATGCCTACCAAAGGGGTCTTGAAGCTATGAAAAAACACCGCGATACCTGTCTGGCATACAACGTATCTTCAGTCTGTGCG
>CALFUW010000090.1 GCA_937929815.1 uncultured Flavobacteriales bacterium
GTGCAAGGTGTATAAAACCCAGCGTCTGACAGGATATTCTTTATAACTTCTTGCGGCTTTTCTGAATTGTCGCATAACTGGGACAAAGGCTTCATTATCTACTTTTATAAACAAAAAAATAGTCCCATTCGACGGTAAGGCAAACTCTTTTGTAGATGATTTTAAAAGATATTCCAAGATGTCTTTGTGAAAAACTGAAAGGGCGGAAAGAAGTTTTTTTAAAGTAATTTTATCAGAAAAATACGGCACAAAACAAAGTAATTCCCCCTCTGGCAATTGCTTTACTGTAGATATATTCATAAGAGATATTCAACGATACAGGCTGTAAATCTAAGTATAATGATTCACCTGTGTTAAGAAATTAAGAAATTAATTTTGTAATTTTTAACTCTGCGGCTGATTCTTCTCAGATCAAAACACCCACGATGGTCGCAGTAAACATAGAGGCGAGATTGCCACCGATCAATGCATATATGCCAAGTTTACTCAAGTCGCTTTTTCGGTTGGGAGCCAATGCGCCTATGCCTCCGATCTGTATGCCAATACTGGCAAAATTGGCAAATCCACATAAAATATACGTAGATATGACTACGGATTTTGAATATACAAAACCACCGGATTGAATGATTTCGCTCATGGATACGTAGGCTACAAATTCGTTTAAAATGGATTTCTCACCAAGCAATTGTCCGACCAGCACGATATCCGTTCCATTTACCCCCATCAGCCAGGTGAGTGGGGCAAGGGTGTAACCCAGCACAAATTGAAGAGAAAGTCCCTTGTATTGGCCATTGGTCAGTCTCTGGATATAATCATTCAAACCACCAATTTCACCAATGGCATTCATCAGAATATAATTCACAAGAGCAATCAAAGAAATAAATACCAGAAGCATAGCGGCTACATTGATGGCAAGCCGGAGGCCATCAGCCGTACCATTGGCCAGTGCTTCAAGAGCGTTGGACCCGATCTTGTTTTTTTCGATGTTCATTTCTTCTGAAAATGCATCTGTTTCTGGAAGCAGGAGCTTTGAAGCGACGATGGCACCGGGTGCAGCCAGTACGGACGCCGTGATGAGATGTTTTGCAAAGAATGCCTGAAGTTCAGGATCATTTCCTCCAAGAAAACCGATATAAGCAGCAAGCACGCCTCCGGCTATGGTCGCCATCCCCCCGGTCATAACACACAGCAGTTCAGAACGGGTCATTCGGCTCAGATAAGGCTTGACAAGCAATGGTGACTCTGTCTGACCAAGGAAGATGTTTCCCGCTGCGGACAAACTTTCAGCACCACTGAGCCGGAGGGTATATTTCATGAACCAGGCAAAGGCATAAACCACTTTTTGCAATATGCCGAAGTAAAACAGGAGACTTGTGAGGGCCGAAAAAAAGATCACCGTCGGAAGTACCTGAAATGCGAAAATAAAGCCGAAGGTATCTGTGTTTTGTATAATGTTTCCGAACAAAAACTTGGCCCCATTTTGAGTAAATGACAATAAAAGCACAAATTTTTGACTAACAAAATTGACACCGGATTGTACCCAGGGCAATTTAAGTACAGCTACAGCTATGGCCGTCTGAATGATCAGCCCCTTAGCAATAAGCGTCCAGTTAATGTTTCTGCGGTCTTTTGAGAGCAAAAATCCAAGAAATAGCAAGACGGAGATGCCAAGTATTCCCCGAGCCAGAGTTTTAGGTGAAAATTTATTGGTTTCAAGAGATTTGATTGATGATGATATATCAGCTTTTCTGGAATCGAATGAGTAGCCATAACCCACCCCGGAAAGAGAGTCTGTAAGCGCATTGGTGCCTTGTCTTGTTAAGCTCCCTGAAGATGAGTCATCTGAATGTACTCCGCTTGTCAGGCTCATTGGCAGAACCTGAAGTAACACAATACAAAAAATCCAAAAAGATCCAAGGGGCAGGTTACAGGGCATAATTTTCATTCAGATAAGGCGAAGTAAAGGAAAGGATAAAGAATCAATTGTGTTACATGCCCGAGTAACCTCTTTTTCCCATTTCATCCCGTATGCGCGCTGCCTGTTCGTAATCTTCAGCCTCTACGGCCTTTTGAAGCAATTTTTTTAATTGTTCTATAGACTTGTTGCTGAGGTTTTGCGGAGAAGATGCAGAAGGTGGGTTAGACACTTCTTGTTTTTGCCTTTGAGAGACCTGATCCGGTTCATCCATGATGACACCGGCTTTTTCAAGAATTTCTTCGGTGGTGTAGATAGGACACTTGAAGCGTATGGCCAGTGCCACAGCATCTGAAGGTCGGGCATCGAGCAACTCTTCCCGATCGCCTTGATGACAGACGATGTATGAATAAAATACACCTTCTTCCAACTTGTGGATGACTACTTCCGATATCTCAATATCAAATGTATCTGCAAATTTTTTGAACAAATCATGTGTCAGAGGTCTCGGAAGATTCATATCGTGCTCCACAGCAATGGCAATGCTTTGGGCTTCGAAACCACCTATAATTATCGGAAGTCTTCTGTTTTGCTCATCTTCACCCAACACCAATGCGTAGGCTCCTGAATGAGTCTGGCTGTAGGATAGTCCTTTGAGAAAAAGTTGCACCTTGGTCATGGTGCAAATTTAATTCATCATTGTGCTTTAAAATTTTTTAACGCTTGTGTAAGTGCGGGCACTACTTTGAATGCATCGCCTACGATGCCGTAGTCAGCTGCCTTAAAAAAGGGGGCCTCGGGATCGCTATTGATGACTACAATGGTTTTCGAGCTGCTTACTCCGGCCAGGTGTTGTATGGCTCCTGATATTCCGATGGCCACATATAGTTGTGGATTGATGGTGATTCCCGTTTGTCCGACGTGTTCGCTGTGAGGTCTCCAGTGCATATCGCTCACCGGCTTGGAGCAGGCTGTACTGGCGTCCAGCACATCGGCCAGCTCTTCGATCATGGTCCAGTTTTCCGGGGCTTTCAGTCCTCGACCTGCGGAGACTACTCTTTCTGCTTCGGGTAGTGGAATCTTGCCTTTTGCGCGATCTATTTCCAGGATTTCTACAGCGATTTTGGTTTCAGGGGAGATAGAGATGCGTTCGATGGAAGCTTGGCCGGGTTGCTCCGATATGCCTAGAGCATTCGGAACGATGGACACAACTGAGATTTCACACAGGCTTTCGTAATAGACAAATCCCTTATTTGAAAAACAACTTCTTTTGATTTTTAAAGGAGAAATGGACTCGGGATCTGCTACTACGTTGGTTATTAGCGAAGCGCCCAAGCGCACAGTTACAAGCGGTGCAATCATCTTTCCTGTAAAAGTTCCGGAGATAATTACAGCTTTGGCTGAAGTGTCCGTAGCAATTTTAGATATAATTTCAGCAAATTTGTAGTTGTTAAAATCTGTCAATCCTGAATCTTCAATAGAAAAGATGCGGTCAATACCATATTTTCCCAATGAAGACAAATCATCTTTTCCGTTTATGACCACTGCATTGGCTTTTGTTCCTAACAGTGAGGCTACTCTTGATGCATATGAAGCAGCTTCGAAGGATGCTTTCTTGAATTTTCCATCCCAGGTTTCTGCAAATACCAGTACACTCATTTTCGTTTATTTTAAAAATTTCAACATTAAACATTAAATAACTTTTGCTTCTTCATGGAGCAGTCGCACCAGCTCTTCTATGTTGTCGGGGTCTATCATTTTCACGGCTGCTTTTGGAGCCGGTTTTTCATAAGATACGGCTTTGGTTTTGAATTCATTTGTGGTGGGAGGTACAATTTTCAGGGGTTTTGTGCGTGCCTGCATAATGCCTCTCATATTCGGAATACGCAGATCGCTCTCCTCCACGAGGCCTTTCTGTCCGGCAATTACAGCCGGCAGGGGTATTAAGGATTTTTCTTTTCCTCCGTCTATTTCTCTGACCACGGTAGCCTTTCCCGCATCTACTTCCAAACCGATACAGGCATTTACAAATGGCCATCCAAGCATGGCTGCTACCATTCCCGGGACCTGAGACCCATTGTAATCAATGGACTCACGGCCCGCTATGA
>CALFUW010000091.1 GCA_937929815.1 uncultured Flavobacteriales bacterium
GGGGCCAGTAATCATTGGGATTGCAAGTGGAGTAATTGAAATGTCTCCAACATATTTTTTCACTTCTTCATCGGGCAATTTCATTTTACTAACTTGTGCCTGAAGCATTTCACTGCCCATCTTGAAAAAAATGAAACCTCCTACAACACGAAGTCCATTGACAGAAATTCCAAAAAAATTAAAAATAAATTCACCTAACAGTCCAAAGATCACTAAGGTAATAAAAGCCACTGTACATGACTTTACGGCAGTGCGTCGACGGTGTTGTGCGTCAAGACCTGCAGTCATGCTCAGAAAAAGCGGCATGACACCCACAGGATTCATAACTGAGAAAAATGAGGTGAAAGCAACCAATGCAAAATTGACAATATTTTCCATGTCTTAAATGTCGCGTCCGCACATCTGGAGGGCTGTCACGGCGGCTTCTACCCCTTTATTGCCATGTATTCCTCCGCTACGAGCCAGACTTTGCTCCAGTTGATTGTCAGTTAATACGCAAGCTATGACTGGAACTGGTAAGGTCAGATTGAGTTGACTAAGACCATGATATACAGCCATACTAACAAATTCAAAATGCATGGTTTCACCTTTTATAAGGCAGCCTATGGCAATAATTGCATCCACGGGAGGACTTATAGAGGCTGCCTGTCTGCATCCAAATATGAGCTCCATACTACCGGGTACATCAATAGTGACGATATTTCCCGGTAAAGCTCCTAGATCGAGTAAAGTATCATAAGCACCTTTGTAGAGACCATCGGTCACCTGGATGTTCCATTGAGCTTTGACAATAGCAAACCGAAATGAAAAAGCCGACGGCAGTCGGCTTTTATCGTATTGTGACAAATTTTTGTTGGCGGTAGCCACAGATTTATTTTTTTTGTGATTGTTTAGCTTCTATTCTTGATAAAAATTTATCAGCATCAAGAGCGTGCTGAGATTTTGGAAAGTCGTTTTTGAGTCTTTCAAAATAAGAACGCGCATCTTTCAATCGACCTTGATCTTCAGCGAGCATTCCTGCTTTTTTTAAGTAAAAGGGAACCACAAATTCATTGCCCGATGCTTTGACAGCTTTATTGTAATACTCAAGCGCTTCTTTCGGCTGTCCTATTTCCAAAAATGCATCTGCAATTACACCTTTTGCCAATACACTGAAAACCGGATCGTTGGTTTTAAATCGGTCCATTTGCCGAATTGCCTCTTCATATTCTCCTAATTGTAAATAACATACCCCGGCGTAATAACGTGCCAGATTTCCAGCCTTTGTCAAGCTGTATTCATCTGCAATTTCAAGCAATCCCATACTGACACCGTCACCGTTCAGCGCAAGACGGAGAGAATCACGATCAATATTTTCTTGAGCTTTATAAAGTTCAAGTTGTGCCTCCTTTTCTAGGGGGTCAAGATATAGATATTTAAAACCAAAATAAGCTGCAAACCCCGCAATGATACCTAATACTACATAGGTAATTGGTTTCTTGTTTTTTTCAATAAATACTTCTGCTTTGGTAAGCGTTTCTCCTACGTCGAGGATTACTTCATCTTGTTTTGGTTCGGTCTCTTTTTTAGACATTTTGAAAATCAAATATTACTTTAAATCACAAAAGGCGGGCAAAAATAAAGAAGGATTCTGATTGCGCAATCAGCTCAGAGTATTTATTACCTCGATCAATCTTCTCGTTACATCTTCAATTGTACCCACTCCATTTATTCCCTTGTATTTACCAGACCTTTCGTAATATCCTTTCACCGGCAAGGTTTCGGCATTATAAACATCTATTCTTTTTTGAATGACCGCAGGATCAGCATCATCTGATCTACCGCTAGTTTTAGCTCTTTCTGCCAATCGCATTTTAAGTTCTTCTTCCGGCACCTCCAGGGCAATCATCGCGGTGATTGAAGTATTCATTTCCTTAAGGAGGTTATCAAGCGCCACTGCCTGGGCTTCTGTTCTGGGAAAGCCATCAAAAATAAATCCGGGGGCATCGTCTACTTCAAGAAGTTCTGCTTTTAGCATTTGTATAGTCACTTCATCCGGTACGAGCTTACCCTCATTCATATAGCTCTGCGCAAGTTTTCCCAGTTCAGTTCCCTCTTTAATATTTCGTCGAAAAATATCGCCCGTGGAAAGATGAATAAGATTATACGTATCGACCAAATGCTGGGATTGTGTTCCTTTGCCGGCACCCGGAGGACCAAAAAGTACGATGTTCAACATTGTATGGAAATTAACGATTAATGCTCGGTAAAAATATTGGCACTTATTTATTAAAAAAAATTATGTAGGTCACACCGACTGACCTTAGATAATCTAATCTATTAAAATAGTAAAACCCGGAATATGCCGGGTTTTACTCAAAACGGGAGGTGAATTATTTATTCTGTTATAACCACACTGCCTGTCCGCACACTGCGACCTGTGATGATTCGGACAAAATAAATTCCTGGGCGAAGTTGCTTTTGGTAAGAAAACGAATGGATACCAGCTGGAAGTTTTTCGTGCTTCAATGTTTCAACTACCTGTCCGAGAGAGTTGATCAATTCAATCTTTACAGGAGCTTCTGCTTCCATCAAAAAGGCATAAGAAAAGTCTTTAACCGTAGGATTTGGAAAGATTGCAATCTCTCTTTTGCCGGGTTGAACACTCGCGGTTTGATTTAATGACTTTCTGAAGATCAAATCCGATATGGTCATCTCTACATTGTTGTCATCTGTTGAACCGACATTGCTGACCCACACTACAGACATTATATCCTCAGCTGTAAAAATTCCGCCATTTACAGATGTAAGTCGATCAAACGGTACTTTGTACTCTCGAACACCAGGAAGTAAAGTCACTTGAGTCCGAAACTGCTCAGCCCAAGTGGAGATGCCACGTTTCACAACGACAACCTGGACTTTTGTTTCTTTTCGAACATTAGCTGTAAAATTTAAATCTGTATATTTGGTTAGGTCCATAGCTCTGTATGCACCTGGAAGAAGGACTCTATATACTGAGAAATATTCTTTCACATGGGCTGACGCTGAAGCTGATCTCTCCATATGCAATCCATCTTTTGATAGCTCAGTCGTTTGTGGCAGTGCTTCAAAAGATACCTTATCAGCAGATGTCAATTCATAGTCTACACCCCATGCACCATCTGCTACATAAATTTGATCAAGTCCTGAAGTGGCATTATTGGCAATACTGAATCCTGCATCGAAGGCAAAACCTATCGGAAATTCAAAATTAACAATGTTTTGACCCTCAGGTAGCGGAAGGTCATCAAAAACCGGAACATGTTTTTGGGTTTCAGTAGAAGCAGTTAATCCTCTGAAAGTGACTCTGGATGCATTAGAATTGTTCTGTACTTTGAGATGAAGTTTGCCATTTCTGTAATAGCCGCTTTCTACAAAAACTGTAGGCATAGCTGCAGGTAGAATATTTAAAAATTGTACTGATCCGTGGCTTTTAGCTAGATTGATGATGTCTTCTACCATCTGAATGGTTGTGTGCGGGGACACAGACCACACTTGCATGTTGAATACTCTATGACCGGCCTTAGGTTCATATTCGGAGAGATTCCACTTATTGTCGATCACAAAGTTTTCGTTTTCATCTACGTATATTACAAAAGTGATGTTATAATCTATTTCACCATTTTCCTGCTCGAGTAAAGCCATGAGAAAGGGATGACCCGAAGCACTTACCGTGCGGATTTCGGGCATACGGGCACCCGTCAGTCGGTCACACACTACTTTAGTGTGGTCATAAACTTTACCAGCAGGCGATTCAAGTGCAAGTACTGATCCCAAGCGGAAAGTTCCTGTAAAATAATCAACAGAGTACACATCTATGGCGTTCGTGATTCCAATAAGGTCACCTGGAGTTACAACCTTGCCTGCGGATTGTTCTGGACCTGCAACGGGTGTAATGTCAGCTAGAGTAAGCTGCCCACGACCTGCCAGGAGCGTACCTACAGAGCCGGCAGCGGGAAGGGTTTCTATTTTTTCAAAAAAGGAATAGTTACCTTCTCGTAAGCGCTGCATATTTCTCTGTGATAACAACTGAGACAATCCTCCAATAGACTCTATTCCTCCACTACCTCCACTTGAAGAAGAGGCTGTAGTAATATTGGCAGATGCAAAGTTGTTGCTAAGATCAATATCATATTGGTCGAAGATTGTGCTGACAGCAGCTACTACTCCCGAAGAATTTACAGTGTAAATAAGATTTAATGTAGCGGAGGCACCCGGTGCTAAATGAGGAACTGACCAATTTAGTCCACTGTAGGAGCCGGCAGACGGTGTCGCAGATACCAACACAAAACCTCCCGGCTGTGTGACAGACAGCTCAATATTTGTCATGTACCCGTCCGTAAACACCCACGGTGCCCCGGTATTATTTGTTATAGTGACAGTAACAATCACATTATCACCTACATTTGGGGCTACATTGGATGATGAAATCTGAACCTGCAAATCTTGAGGGCAGTAATTAGTCGATGCATTAGCCGTGGCGATATTTGACTGAACTGTCCATGAAGCAGATCCACCCACATAAACTAGATCAAATACATGGTTGTTTGTTCCAGGATTAAAAACTGTAGGTTGAGCATTCAGTGCTGTGCCTGTAAAAATATTTTGAGGTCCGGCGGGAATAGTGACAGGTGAAGTGCCACTGCTTGTATATCCAAAATTTCCGGCAAGTGTGGTGGGAGTATTATTCCATTTACAATGACAGTTTGGTTGAATGACCGACACAGGTGTATATGGAATAACAACCACCGCCGGGGAAAATTCAGATGTACCATCTGGGCCTGTGGCAGTTGTAGTAATAGAGTCACCTGGAGCTAAAACCGTAGTAGGTATTATCACATAAAATCGATCTACATTTGTACCTGTACCTACATTTTTTCCATTTACTATTCCACTGTAGCTTCCAGTAGTATTATCCAGATCAGCAGTTGATCCTTCTATAAAATTGGTTATGTAGGACTCACCTTGGGCGTTAAAGCCAGCTGTATAGTTGTGCGCTTTGAAAATTTCTACAGTTTGCCCTGATCTTACAAATCCTTTCAGATGAAGATTAGTACCATCAAATTCAGCGGTTTCAATCACCGGAAAGTTATTTAAATTATTTCCTCCGTTGTTTCCAGGGGGTACGTTGCTATTTAGCGTGACGTATGGAGGAACGCCTTTGAGATTATCTCCGCCTGTGGCAACGAGGTCTATGCCAATCGCTCCAGTGATAGGATTGGGTCCCATGGCATAGTTGCCATTGTCCTTAGTGCGGTTTTGGGAAATGATATTGCCTTTGGTAGGAACCGGAGTACTGAATGCCGCTACATGAAAACCGTTACCATAATTTGAATATACATCATTGTCCCTGTATATACTGTTTTGTCCCCAAATGCGAAATCCACTGGTTTCCACCTTGAGTTGGCCGTTATGATGAGTCGTGTTGCACTCAAACAAATTATTGCCTTCAGATTGATGTGAATCAAATCCGTTGCCGCCATTGAAGTGAGACAGATTGTACCGAACTGTAAAATTTTTAGAATTAAAAGCTACATCGAGTCCATCTGTAACCACATGAAGGCGTCCATTGGCATAAAACTCGTTATATTCCACCAATCCGTTTTGAGAATTGAACCCAAAGTACACGCCCATACCACCACAGTGAGCTACAATATTGTTGTGAATATAAAAGTTGCTTCCGGCAATGATAAATACACCACCTCCATTGGTTTGTATTCCTGAAGGTGGTAAAATAATATTCGAACCACTACTGCTGATATCAGCCCCAATCAAACAATGGGAGATCTCTCCATTGTTAGCACCCCATCTATAGTATATGCAGTGGTGGGCATTGTCAAAAATTGTCCCAAAACCGGTTATATGAAGCCCTTTAAATTTTACACCCGAAGCGGAAACATCAAAACCGGTAGAAATACTATTATTTCCAACAATACTGATATCAGGTCTTTTGATTATGGGTGAATATTTGGCTGGAGAACATGTACCTGTTCGTTCATAAGAACCGATCAATACATTGTTGGCCTGAGGCTGAGTAGTGCCATCGATTATAAGGTTAGCCCTGGTAATCTGTGGAAGGGCACTTGTAACTGTGATGGTGTGAACACCCAACACAGGATTAAAGTTTGGATCAATATTGGGAATGTTGAAGTGTATTGCAGTGTAGGATGCACTAGAATTGGCATCTATAATAGCCTGCCGGAGTGACCCTGGGCCTGAATCGTTTGTGTTTGTCACAAAAGCAATTGGCTGTCCAAATCCAAAGAAACCAGCGCTCCAAAGACAGAAAAAAAGTAAGAATTTTTTCATAATATTAATAAAATTTTATCGAAACAATTTTTAATCCAAAATGCTGGCGTTAGCAGATTAATTTTTAATAACATCGATATTTCAATATCAAAAAAAGCATTAAGTCGATTAATTTAAAGTTGCTAGCACCATTTGGTTTCTAATTTTGGGAAAATTTTTGCCAAAAATGAACTAAAATGGTTTTAGGTCAAGTGTTGGATATGTTTCCTTTAGGATGTAATAGCTCTCCTTAATTCTCTCTTTGTAGGGCCAAGTTTTGTCCCATCGAGGCCAGAGCATCCGCGTAGGCGTCGAGCCATTGCATGAACTGGATTGATCAAAAATCTGAATTTGGAATCCATCAGTGATACGGGTTTCTCTTAATTTGGTAGCTCTATCATCATCCAATACTTCCTGATTTGATGGGTCTACTACATTGAGATACGTCCAGGGTATTCTCACTAAAACTTCTTTGTCTTTAAAAAATACAGCATCTTTGCTTGTAACAGTATCATTCGGATCTGAAGATAAATGATATTTAAGAACTCCCACTGAGTCAATGTCTTCATATTCTCTCCATCCGTTTGTATATCTGACCACATTCCATGGCCCTCCATCCGTCACAGTGGATCTATATTTCTGTGTAGGTTCGGAATATCCGTGATATATGCCGTAGGTATCATACGATTCTGTGATGTACAACAAGGGTCTCTTGATATTAAGATTTAGGAGGAACTCAGATCGTGAATCGAGTATTGATCCGTTTAGAGCTATGCTTTCTCCGAGATTTTTATCATATGTATCTATGGCTATCCATACTGTATCACTCGCATTAAAATCCCTATCAAGTTTTAAATGAATATAAAAGAATGCCACGTCATACGAGAATCGGGCAGTCTTGATCCAGCAATTAACATTTACCTGGGGCCATATTTTAAAGTTAGGAGTATCTACCTGAAATGCTATAAAACCAAAATTTTCCTCTGCACTCACAATATTCCACCAAAGGGGTCGTCTGGAATAAGTTGAACCAATGGGATTTGTGTACCACATGGTCTTAAACCATTCGTCCATGAGCGCAAATAAATAGCCTCCCGCACACTGTGTTTGATGAATGTTTTTAATCAAACGAATGTTATATCTACCTTGTTGCCGCTCATCATGACCGCCATGGTGCATCCCGGAGTGGGAAAAGTGTGCATTACCCCAGGAAGAAGGCACACCATATTCTCCTAAAATGAGCGGTTTCTTACCATAATAACTCTTCAGCGCGGTAAGGTATCCAAGATATGAATTTGGGCCATATGCATCTGAAAACGTTCTGAAAATACTGTCATCGTTAATGAAGTCTGGATAGTAAGGATATGCGTGATAGGAGGCGAAGTATCCTCCATTCGGCTTGACCGATTTAAGTCTTGAGAGATCAATTTGTGCCCAGTCTTCGCTGCTTATTGGATAGGGAGGTTCAGTAGGATGTGTCAGTGGATCTAAAGTAGGCCAGCTAGATTGAGATAGAGGAACGCTTTTTTTAAAGTGCTTCATCTGATAATCCATAAAAAAATCCAGCCTTTTCGTCCACCAGACTTCAGAGGGACTGGCGCTGTCAATGGAGAAATACTGACCGTTGTGAAAGGTGAGGTTTGGAGATTGAAGCGACATCACACTGTCGGTAAATACCACTTCATCCGGATAAACCTCCCTGCCTATGATGTACCCGAGGATCCAATCAGATATGTCTAAATTGTATGTTCCAAAGGCCCTTCCCTTCCGCTCTCCGATGACGCGCTTTCCATGCATACAATCGATGACTTCGGCTATGGCAGAGTCCATAAATTCAGACGATTCATATAGGTTTTTAGACTCAAGCTCTTCGTCCAACCAAACCCCCTGCATAAGCCAAAGAGGCCTTTCAAAGTGTTCTCTGTTGAATTCATCCAATACTTCATAAAACCGAGGAAAGTGTAGTGTGTAGGTTCTGACAGAATTAAATCCTGCTTCCCAGATTAGCTTGAGCCACCGATAGTATTCTTCCTTTGAGGCTGCAAGATTTCCCGGATTTGTACCAGGGGTAGATATCCCCAGGCAGATTCCATTAATAAAAAACGGCTCATAAGTGTTATCGGATTTTCTTATGGCTAAATAATGATCCACCGTCTTAAAAGGCAAAGAATCTTCCTTAAAAAGAACCCAGTTGTGTATTGATTTTCCGAGTGGTGAAAATTTTGGATTTATGTAATCTTTATACCCGCTTGCGTTGACTCGCACGTTATAAAACGCCATAATATTATCAAGTAGAACTTCCGGGTCAAGGTTATTAGGGCTAATGGATGCGGATGGTGCATTTTTGAGCTTCAGAACCTTTTTTGCAATGGTAGTTTTACCTGAATTTATTTGGATGATGTACATACCTTCAGGAACCTCTGCACCGGTCTGATCTCGTCCGTCCCATAAAAAATAATTATAATCCTCCTGCAAAGGCCCGTCGTGCAGTATTCGAACGACCTGACCTATCCTGTTAATAACGAGGACATTGGCACGAACTACTTTTAATGCATACACAATATAATTTGTTTGGTTGCTAAAGGGATTTGGAAAGACATCAAACACAATAAAAGGTCTGTTATCTGATTCTTTTTCCAAAAACGGAAGGTTTATTTTATAAAATCCAGAGGCGTCTGCTCGTGTTGAATAAACTTTACCCGTAGATTTAGATGTAAATTCAAGAGATGCGTTTGGTACTGGTTGAGCCCATTTGTTTCGGACGTAACCTTCTATCATTTGAGCATTTAATGTTTGAAAGCTCGTTGTTATTATAATAATGATCTTGATCCAAACACATTTTTTCATTCAATGTAGAAATTTAATTCAAAAGTACCAAGAAATATTCCTTAAAAATATAAATCTCAACAATTAAAATTTAAACCATAATAAAAAACTGAATTTTAGCAATTTAAATAATTTTAAATAATCTGACTAAAAATTGGAAATTTCTTATTTTGGGAAACGTAAGTTCCGGAATACAAAAATGGTATCTGTATCAGATTGAAAATTATGAGAATAAAAGGGCCAGATTACATCTTTGGCCGGCCCTTTGACTCCACCTCCGAAATGCATTAAAGACTTTATCATCCATGCTTCATCCCAAAGACCTTGAGAAATAAAGCCGTTGAGTACCAAAGCGCCCCCTTCTACCTGCAGGCTTTGAATGTTTCGAAGATACAACTCGTCCATGAGAGCATTGAGCCAGTCCCAATCGTCGGTCATCCGCAGGGCGATGTCTTCTTTCTGGGCATATCGAAGGTCAACTATTCGGATTGCCGGGGTATCGGATTGAAAGATTTTCAGAGATTCAGGTAACTTTCTCCGGCGATCTATGACAAATCGCAATGGATTTGGGCCATCTACTCTACGCGTGGTCAGGGATGGATTGTCTACCGTAGCCGTTTTTGAGCCGATAAGGATTGCTTGGATCGATGCACGCAGTTGATGAGCCAACCGCAAGGATTGTGGACTGCTGACAAGAATCGGCTGGCCTGAAGATTCTGAACTGGGTGCTAAAAACCCATCTGCGGATTCCGCCCATTTCAGATGAATGAAAGGGCGTTTTAGTGTATGATAGGTGAAAAAATATCGGTTTAGGTCCCAGCCCCTTGCCTCTTCTACTCTGGTGATGACTTCAGTTTGATGAGATTGCAGCATATGTACACCCCTGCCAGATACCAAAGGATTTGGATCTAGGTTTGAAACAACAACTTTTGGTATTTTTTTATCAATAATGAGCAATGCACAAGGTGGTGTGCGGCCATAGTGAGAACAGGGCTCAAGATTGACATAGAGCGTGGATTTCGTTAAGAAGATTTCATCTTTGACAGATCTGATGGCCATCACCTCGGCATGGGGCTCTCCTGGCATGTGATGCCAACCTTCACCAATTATCCTGCCTTGATATACCAATACAGCTCCTACCACAGGATTGGGACGAGCCGTATATCTGCCATGAGCAGCAAGCTGGAAGCATCGATGCATGAACTGGATGTGCTCATCCATCAGGCTTTGGTCATTTCTTTAAGTCTTGCTTCCATGATGAGCATTTTGTCCCGGAGTTGAGCAGCAGTGATAAAATCGAGCGACTTTGCCGCTTGTTCCATCTCTTTTCGTATCTTTTCAATGTTTTTGCGGATGGCTTCAGGCGCCATATATCGTTCTGCTTCAGGCTCTGCAGCTATGATGTTTTCAACTGATTCATCTGTTTTCATCGAACGCGTTGTGATTGGCAAGTGTGTATCAAAAGATTTTTGAAGCACCTGGGGGGTGATGCCGTGTCGGGCATTGTATTCGCTTTGGATCGCCCGTCTTCTGTTGGTTTCGTCGATGGTGCGCTGCATACTGTCTGTGATGGAGTCTGCATACATGATCGCCATACCGTTTGGATGGCGTGCAGCCCGACCTATGGTTTGCACGAGCGACCTTTCATTTCGGAGGAAACCTTCCTTATCAGCATCGAGGATGGCTACAAGTGACACTTCTGGTAGGTCAAGACCTTCCCGGAGGAGATTTACGCCGATTAGTACATCAAAAAGTCCCATTCTCAGGTCTCTCAAAATTTCTACCCTCTCTAAAGTGTCCACGTCTGAATGAATGTACCGACACCGAATTCCATAGCGTGAAAAATATTTATACAGCTCTTCTGCCATCCGTTTGGTAAGGGTGGTGACCAGCACACGCTCATCCTTATCTACACGTTTCTGAATTTCATCCATCAGATCGTCTATCTGATTGGATGTAGGTCGTACTTCGATGATGGGGTCAAGCATACCGGTCGGACGGATGAGTTGTTCGACGATGACTCCACCTGAAGATTGGAGCTCGTACTCTCCCGGAGTAGCACTGACATAAATCACCTGATGAATCAGTGATTCAAATTCTTCAAACCGAAGCGGCCTGTTATCAAGTGCAGCGGGCAGTCGGAATCCATATTCTACCAGAGTCTCTTTACGACTTCGGTCACCGCCGTACATAGCGCGCACCTGGGGTATGGTCACATGACTTTC
>CALFUW010000092.1 GCA_937929815.1 uncultured Flavobacteriales bacterium
CCTCCTGAAACCAAGCCTTCAATGCGGCATTGTACACCAAGTGAGTCAGCTACACCACTTGCATTTACACCTTTAAGTGCAGAGATGGGATAGATCGGTAATCCAGAAGATGCTTGCTGTGAGCTGGTGATCACAATGTCATCCAGACGAATTCTCGGACGCGTGCCCGAACCTGTACCGGTCTGATAGTACACCCAGCGTACTTGCACCAGTGACTGATTGTTACAAGCCGGAGGCAGGGTGGCAGTAATAATCGCAGAGTCATTGGCCGTGGATGATGATGTGTAGAATGCATTCGGAACACTGATAAAATTGCCAGTGGTGTCAAGTCTGTATTGCAATGCAAGTCTGAATACTCTTGCATTGGCACCACCATCTGCCGGAACCAAAGTCTGAGCAAGGAAGGTAACCTGAATGTTTTCACGGCCTGTAGCATTCAAGGCTGCGACTGCACTTCCTACAAATCTTGTAGAGGCTGCACTACCTGAGGTACAATTATCCCAAAGTGCCGAACCGGTCGCCAGAAACGATATGCCATTGGCACCTTCTCCAATTATTCTGTTGCGCTGCATCAGATTATATGCGCAATCCCAAGGGGCAGTACCGGGAGCTGTGCTGTCGTAAGCGGAAGCTGTAGGATCTGTGCTGAAATAAAACATCATATTGGCCGGATACGAATTTGCCGGTGAAGTAGAAGGCCATTGATTAAAAGTAAAATTTCCGCTGCTCAGATTGAAAGAAGCCGGCTGCTGAGCATTTGCGGCTAAAACTGAAATCAAAAAAAGAGTTAGTAAATTGTTTTTCATTTTTACTATAATTTTTCACAAAGTACAACATAAAAATTTTGACTGCTCCCACCCTTAACACAAACGTAAAAACCATTCAAAAATCTTAGGCATTTATTAACGATTAAATACTTTCCTTCTTTTTAACTGGGGGACAGAAGTTCCTTGTCGTTTAAAGAGAAAGGATGTTGCTTTTTGTATATCAAAAAAATCATCTACCCTTTGAGGGTTGTACATTTGCGCGCAACTTTAGCAGTTGCATTATGGACTTAGGAAAAATATTGTACGAAGGATATACTTACGATGACGTTCTGCTCGTACCCGCCTATTCGGAAATCCTGCCCAGAGAAGTAGATATCAATACAAAGTTTACACGGAATATTTCGCTTAAAGTGCCCATCGTCAGTGCTGCTATGGACACAGTAACAGAGTCGTCCATGGCCATCTCCATAGCCCAGGAGGGCGGCATCGGTGTATTACATAAAAACATGACCATCGAACAACAAGCCATAGAGGTGCGTAAGGTAAAACGCGCTGAAAGCGGGATGATCATCGACCCGGTGACACTTCGACCAGATGCGAAAGTACTCGAGGCCAAAAAGTTGATGAGCGAATACAAAATCGGCGGCATTCCCATCGTGGATGAGAACAAGCATCTTATCGGGATCCTGACTAACAGAGATCTGCGATTTGAAAACGATGATTCCAAAATGGTGAGTGAGGTCATGACTCGCGAACGTCTGATCACTGCCAACGAAAATACCAGTCTTGAACAGGCCGAGCACATATTGCAGTTTCACAAAATTGAGAAACTTCCCATTGTAAATAATAATGGCATACTGGTAGGTCTGATTACCTACCGGGATGTCAATAAGCTCAAAATCAAACCTAATTCCTGCAAGGACAAACTCGGTCGGCTACGTGTGGCAGCAGCGGTGGGCGTCACACCGGATATACTTGACCGAGTTGATACTTTAGTGGCCTCTTTTGTGGATGCCATTGTGATAGATACCGCGCACGGACATTCCAAAGGAGTAGTGGATGCCCTGAAAAAAGTTAAAGCAAAATATCCGGAGCTGGATGTAGTCGTGGGCAACATAGCCACGCCTGAAGCAGCCCGATATCTGGTAAATGCAGGAGCCGATGCTGTGAAAGTCGGTATTGGGCCAGGTTCTATATGCACTACGCGGGTGGTGGCGGGTGTGGGATTTCCTCAGCTCAGTGCGGTGATGTATGTGGCAGAAAGCATTGCAGATACTCAGGTTCCGGTCATTGCCGATGGTGGGATACGCTATACAGGTGATATTGTCAAAGCTCTGGCTGCCGGTGCTGATTCGGTCATGCTCGGATCGATGCTTGCCGGTACGAAAGAAGCTCCCGGCGAAACTATCATTTATGAAGGCCGTAAATACAAAACCTACCGTGGCATGGGCTCTATCGAGGCGATGCAATCAGGGTCTAAAGACCGCTATTTTCAAGACGTAGAAGACGATGTTAAAAAGCTTGTCCCCGAGGGCATCGTAGGGCAGGTTCCCTACAAAGGCGAGGTATCCGAGGTGATCTATCAGTTTATCGGCGGTCTCAGAGCAGGAATGGGATACTGCGGGGCAAAAAATATTGAAACCCTCAAAAAAACTGCCCGGTTTGTACGCATTACCCAGGCAGGTGTTACTGAGAGCCATCCGCACAATGTCATCATCACGCGTGAAGCCCCCAACTACAGCAGATAATTACCTCCAAATCTATATTTGCCCAAAAACTTAATCAATAACAATGTTTAAAAGTAGTCTGGTAAAAGGTATATGCATTGCATGTATAACCCTTACGGCTTATTCTCAAAAAACAACTGACCCGCTTTTCACAATCGATAATGAACCTGTTTTCGCGGACGAATTTTTAGCGATCTATCAAAAAAACAGAGAGATCGGCCAGCAGATCGATCCCAAAAGTCCTGAAGAGTATCTCAGAATGTACATTGACTTCAAGCTAAAAGTCCGGGAAGCAAGGGCACAAGGTTTAGATACACTCGAAAATTTTCAGAACGAATTCAGGAGCTATCGCGCATCTCTTGCAAAACCTTATTTTACAGACAATACCGTTAATGAATCGCTGATCAGAGAAGCATATGAGCGCATGCAAAAAGATATACGCGCGGGTCACATTATGCTCGAGTTGCCGCAAAACGCAGCTCCATCTGACACACTTCGGGTGTACAATGAGATTATGAAAATCCGACAAGATATACTCTCTGGCAAGACAAACTTTGAAGATGCAGCACGACGCCTGTCTAAAGATACGTACAGCGCACAGCAAGGTGGGGATTTGGGATTTTTTACCGTATTCAACATGGTATATCCCTTTGAATCTGCAGCCTACAATACACCCATTGGCCAACTATCCATGCCAGTGCGCACTCAGTTTGGATATCACCTGATAAAAAAATATGAAGAGCGTCCCGCCCGCGGTCAGGTAGAAGTCGCCCATATCATGATTGCCGTAGATCCAAAGAGCGATTCGGCCACAATCGCAGAAGCAGAAAAAAAAATCTATGAGATTTTCGAGCGCATCAAAAGTTTTGAATCCTTCGAAGCACTTGCCCGCCAGTATTCTGACGACAAAGCCTCCGGCAGAAATGGGGGCAAACTTCCGCCTTTTGGAATAAATGTCATGGTGCGGGAGTTTGAAGACAAAGCCTTCAGCCTCACCGTGCCCTCCACCTATACAGAGCCTTTCAGAACTCAGTATGGTTTTCATATTATTCAATTGATCAAAAGGTACCCGATTCCTTCTTTTGAGGAGGCAAGAAAAGAACTGGAAGTTAAAGTTCAGCGCGATGGTCGTAGTAATCTGAGCAAAGAAGCTGTTTTGGCACGTTTCAAAAGAGAAAACAACTATGTAGAATACCCAAAAAATATCCAGGCCATTGTCAAATTTCTTAAACCTGAATATTTAAAAAATGAATGGACTCCAGAGAATTACAACAGGAAAATGAATAAACCGGTATTTACTTATGCCGGCAATACATTCAGACAATCTGACCTGATCGACTTCATGCTGCTCAATCAGGCACAGGACGCAAAAAGCGAAACTCTGGAAAGAGAAGTATGGAAGAATTTCAATCGATTTAAGGAAAGTTACATTTTCTCATACGAAGACAGCCGGCTCGAAGAAAAATATCCCGAGTTCAGGTATCTGGTCAATGAATACCGGGATGGAATCTTGCTTTTTGAAATAATGGAAAAAGAGGTATGGGGAAAAGCTCTCAGAGATTCAGCCGGTTTGATGGAATTTTTTAACAAGCATAAGCAGTTTTACCAATGGAATGAGCGCATGAATGCTACGATCGTAAAAGTTACCACAGATGCTGTGGCAAAACAGGTAGAGAAAGATCTGAGAAGACGCATTCCCATCGACACCATTGCAGCACGTGCCAATAAGATCAATCCTCTGGAAGTTTCATTCGAAAGAGGACTCTTCGAAAAAGGAACACATCCAATCGCGGACATGGTCTGGGGCCGAAACGGTATCTACAGGCTGCCTGACAAAGAAGACGGACGAACCGTAATAGTGGATATCCTCAAATATTTGCCTGCCGGGCCTAAGACTTTTGAAGAAACCCGCGGAGCAGTCATCACTGACTATC
Source organism: uncultured Flavobacteriales bacterium (assembly GCA_937929815.1). GTDB lineage: Bacteria > Bacteroidota > Bacteroidia > Flavobacteriales > Schleiferiaceae > Thermaurantimonas. The sequence continues at coordinate 4,429 of CALFUW010000092.1, forward strand.
AGAATTATTTGGAACAGAAGTGGCTTGAATATCTTCGTGCCCGCTATCTAGTGACGTTGAATCAGGAGGTATTTCAGTCGATTGTCAATCAGTTGTAATGTTCCAAACACCTCAGTTTTTAATGTTGAGCATTCTGCAGGCTGTAATGGTAGTATCCATTACAGCCTGTTCAGATTTTATAAAGCCCAAAAATGAAACATCTTCAGAAAGAGGAATACCCATCGCCAGATATAAAAACGAATACCTTTACTTAGGCGATATTTCGGAGGCTCTGACCGGCGCCGAAAATAAAAGCGACAGCCTCGATATCATCAATCGAATTGCTCAAAACTGGCTCAAAAACAAAGTGCTTATCGATAAAGCAATGCTGAATCTCGGTGATGAAATCAAAAAAATTGAAAAACAGATCGAAGACTACAGAAGGGATCTGATCATATACGCATATGAGCAAGCCTATATCAATCAGAATCTTGATACCAATATTTCACAAAGTGAAATAATTGAATACTACCAAAACAACAAAAACAACTTTCTACTGAGAGAAAATATTGTGGTATGCGACTATGCAATTTTTCCGAAATCAACACCGAAGATTGCAGATATCAAAAAGTATTTTTTTTCTGCAAAGACCAAGAAGGAGATCGCCCAGGTAGAGGAGGCTGCCCTTAAATATGCCCGTGTGTATGCTTACGGTGATACCAGCTGGTTTAGCTTACCTGAAATTGTTAAAATCATACCTTTTGTGTCTGAGGTTTTAATTTCAGCATCCAGCCCCAAACAATTTGTATTTGAGGACGAAGCTTTTATTTATCTGCTCCACATTCGTCAAATAAAAACTAAAAATTCTCCGGCCCCCTTGGACTATGTATCCGAATCCATACGTAATACTCTATTGAATACAAGAAAACTGGAACTGCTGAGTCAATTGGAATCCAATTTGCTCGTCCAGGCATTACAACAGAATTTAATAGAAATCATCGTTACCGATAATATACACAAGCAGTAGAATGATGTACAACAGAATTTTGACTCTTTCCACTGTCTTTTTGAGTCTTCTGGGGATTGGATTGATGCCCGGAAATCTCATGGCACAAGGGAAATCTGTCATAGACGGAGTTGCAGCTGTGGTGGGCAGCCGCATAATACTTAAAAGTGAAATAGAAGCTGCCCATGACAATCTGGTACGCCAGGGTCAGTTGGAGAATACAAAGGAGGACATGTGTTCTGTATTTGAAGACCTTCTCCTGGAAAAACTGCTCATCCACCAGGCTGAAATTGACTCTGTGGTAGTGACCGAGGAAGAGGCGGATGCCAATATGGAACGGCGCATTCAAATGATCGTACAGCAAATCGGGTCTGTACAGAAACTTGAAGAATTTTATAAAAAATCCATTGTGGAGATCAAGGAAGAAATGAGTGAAATGATCAAAGACCAGCTGACTGCTGAAAAAATGCAGCGAAAAATTACTGAAAAAATTGAAGTCACTCCCACAGAAATCATCGAATATTTTTACTCAAGACCAGCGGATAGCTTACCGATAGTCAATGCGGAAGTAGAGCTGTCTCAGATTGTCATCTACCCTAAAATCCGAAAAGAAGCCAAACAGGAAGCTATCGAACGATTAAAAAGGCTCAAAGAGCGCATCGAAAGGGGAACCTCTTTTGCATCCATGGCAGTGCTCTACTCCGAAGATCCGGGATCAGCAAAAAACGGGGGAGAATATCGCGGGATAAAAAGAGGTCAGTTTGTAAAAGAATTTGAAGCAGTAGCGTTCAACCTGAGAAAAGGCGAAATATCAGACCCTTTTGAAACCGAGTACGGATTCCACATTGTGCAGCTCCTGGCCAGGAGAGGTGAAGAATTAGACCTTCGTCACATTCTCATTAAGCCCAAAATAGACGATGAAGACCTCGAAGAAGCCAGCAGAAGTCTTGACTCAATCCGAACACTGATCATAGAGGGCGTCATAAACTTTGAAACAGCTGCAGAGCGTTTCAGCATGGATGAAAACACAAAGTTTAACAAAGGCTTGTACATCAATCCCTACACCCTGGATCCCTCCTGGGAACTTGGGAATCTGGAACGCGATATATTCACTGTCGTTCAAAATCTCAAACCGGGACAGATTTCGGAGCCTGTGTTTTTTCGCAAACCGGACGGCAAAGAAGGTTTTAGGATTATTCGGTTAAACAAACGCACCGAAGCCCATAAGTTGAATCTTCAGGACGATTACAATAAAGTAAAACAATTGGCCCAGATGGAAAAACAAAGTAAATTGCTCAAAGCATGGATCGATCGAAAACTTCAAACAACCTATGTCAGAATCAATCACAATTATTACAACTGTTCTTTCACCAACAACTGGGTAAAAAATTTAGCAACGAATGAGTGATCCCAAAGAAATCCAGGAGGCAAAAGCCATTATCGAAAAATTCAGGATACTTAAAAATGAAATATCAAAGGTAATCATCGGTCAGGAAGAGGTCGTCGAGCAACTTTTAATCTGCATTCTTTGCCAGGGACATTCGCTGCTCGTCGGGGTACCGGGTCTTGCCAAAACGCTGCTTATCAATACCCTGGCTAAATCTCTCGGGCTTCAGTTTAATCGAATTCAATTTACCCCAGACCTGATGCCGTCTGATATAATAGGAGCTGAAATTCTTGATGAAAACAGGAGGTTCAAATTTATACCGGGCCCTGTATTTGCCAATGTCATCCTTGCAGATGAGATCAACAGAACTCCCCCAAAAACACAATCTGCACTGCTGGAGGCCATGCAAGAAAAAGCGGTGACTGCTTCCGGTCAGCGCCACAAACTACCGCTTCCCTTCTTTGTACTGGCCACTCAAAACCCCATCGAGCAAGAAGGTACATATCCCCTTCCGGAAGCACAACTAGACCGATTCATGTTTAACATCGTGCTGGACTATCCAACCCGGAAAGAAGAAATTGAAATCGTCAGACGCACTACTTCGGATGTACTCCCGACACCCGAAGTGGTCTTTACTGAAGACAATATCTGGCAATCCTCGTCCATCATCCGGCAACTGCCAGTCTCAGATTTTATCTATGAGTACAGCATTGACCTGGTGCGCAGAACCCGCCCTGCAAATGAAAAATCACCTGAAATTACCAAAAAATACATTAACTGGGGGGCAGGGCCGCGTGCATCTCAATACCTTGTAATGGCCGCCAAAGCCTATGGATTTATCCACGGAAAATTTACTCCTGATGTAGAGGATGTTCAAAAAATGGCCCTTCCTGTTCTTCGCCATAGAATTGTCCGAAATTATCAGGCAGAGGCCGATGGTTTAGGAACAGATGACATCATTCGCAAGCTTTTCTGAACCAGCATCAGCTAGCCGAAATCAATTTTTCGGCAAGGGACGGAATCGTCTCTCTGTCTGGAGTTTGTTTCAGCCAAATGATGCCGGGTACTTTTTTGTACCAAGTGATTTGCCTACGTGCATACTGTCGGGTATGTGCCTTGATATGTTCGATGCATTCGTCTCTTGATAATTTACCATCCATCATATCAAATATTTCTCTGCAGCCTACCGTTTGCAGAGGTGTGAGCACTCTTTGAGAATACAGCGGCATAACCTCTTCAAAGAGGCCTCGGGTTATCATACCCTCCACTCGTTGATTGATCTGGCGGTGCAGCCATTGTCTATCTGGATTTATCCCCAGATAGACCGTTCTGAAGGTTTTTGCAGACGTGTAGTCCTTCTTCAGATATCCTGAGTAGGGTCTACCGGTGTGGATGCACACTTCCAATGCCCGGATCAGCCTGCGGTGGTTTGAGAGGTCCACTCTTTGGTAATAGTCCGGATCAAGGCGCTTGAGCATCTTCTGCAGGGATATTATCCCTTGGGATTGCCATATCACCTCCAGCGAATTTCGTACTTCTTGCGGTACCGATGGAATATTGTCAAGACCCTCTATCCAGGCTTTTGCATACATTCCACTGCCGCCCACAGCGATACAAACATCCGACGTCTCGAAGACCTCCGAAAGGATTCTGTCTGCTATGTGCACAAAATCTGCGGCATTCAGTGGTTCGGAGATGCTCCGAAATCCAATACAGTGATGGACAGCCAGAGACAGCTGCTCTGCTGTGGGCTGAGCTGTAACGACAGGAATTTCTCTGTAAAACTGACGTGAATCGTAAGAAATGATGTGGGTATCAAAATATCGGGCTAACCAGATTGCAAGATCTGTCTTACCAGAGGCAGTAGGCCCACCAATCACAATCAGTGTCTTCAATTCATAACCAAATTTTTTGCTCTTAAGAACCGATTACACCCCTATATATGTCCCTACGCGGTGTGATGGCCAAAACAGGAATCTCAGAATGGTAGAGCACATCCTGAACTTCAGTACCTAGCAAGCGAGTGGCCAGATCTGGCTCTTCCCCCTCTTCGGTGATGGCCAGAATATCTCCTCCGTTATTGTAGGCGAATTCCAAAAGCTCATCAATCTTATTTCGGTTTAAATCAATCTCTTTGAAATGGGTTTCATGACTGATTCCTGCCTCTGTAAAAAACTGATCGAGTTGCTTAAGGATGACAAGTAATTTGGATTTCTCTTCTTCTCCGGAAAAGAGACCAATTAGCAAAACTGTCGCTCCAAAAAGCCTGGCATATTGCGCGACAGTAGGTGTCTTTTCGCGAGATTTCACATCTACATACACAGGAAAGATAATTTTTTTTATAGCTTCGGGGTTTTTTGTTCCTTTTACTACTAATACCGGTGGCTGCACAGCTGTAACGGTGCGGTATGCATTGGATCCTAAAAATTTTTTCTTGAAATTAGTTGGTTTACCATTGGTTCCCATCACGACCAGGTCAGCATCAATTAGCTCTGTAGTCTTGGCAATTTCTTCATAGACAGTACCTTTAGCAATGAGGTATTCCACCTCCAGGCCGGAAGAATTTCGCGTTTCGATGGCAAGTTGCTCTAATTTTTCTTCCAATGTAGCTCTGATTTTAGCTTCTGTTTGGCTGTCTTCACTAAAAATACGATTCAAAAATCCCGGATCTTCGATTACACTTAGCAGGTAAAGTCTGGCGTTCATGGCTTTGCCAAAAATTTTTGCTTGTTCGAGGGCGAGTAAACTTTGTTCTGAAAATCCAATTGGTACGAGTATTTTAGAATTTATCGCGGTATTCATTCGTTTTTTATTCAAATTTAAGCGGCCAAATTATGCAATTATTTTATTTTTTTCCTGAATTGTTTGAAGGCTTATTTGGTGAAATTTTCTTTTAAAAATCCAAACCACAGCACCGGCTCCTGTACCGGGCATTTAAATTAAAGGTGAGTGATAACCTAATGAAAGTCGAATCAAATAGCTATTTGAAACTTTCATCCAGGGCAACCTTTCAGTGACTAAATTCGTACACAAGAGCTCCGAATCATTTTATTATTTTTTATTAAATATCCGATCGGAAGAGCTCCTGAGAGACAATATGAAAAAAAATTTAAACGAAGGTACTTCCGCGGATTTAAAAAGTGGATGGCGCATCTATAGCCGGTACTTTTAACAACAGTCCATAAGAAAAATAAACTGATAGATAATTTCAACAAACTCTGATGGTGGGGCTGTACACCTTGGTGAGCAAAGAACGTAAGCCGGATAAAATTAAAAATGGTGTATATTATACACTTATATTAACTACTTGAAAATAAATTTTTTAGGTCTGTCGTCGTCGAAAATTGTCCCGTAGGGACGATATTTGCAATATTTATAACCGTTTAAAAACATCGTTGGAAATGTCAAAAACAAGAATCACCGTAGCAAAAGGAGATGGCATAGGTCCTGAAATTATGGATGCCACTTTAAAAATCATCCTGGCAGCAGGAGCACAAATTGAAATTGATGAAATAGAAGTAGGTGAAAAAGTCTATCTGGCAGGAAATACTGCCGGTATATCCAAAGAATCCTGGGATATTATTATTCGCAACAAAATATTTCTGAAAGCCCCCATTACTACTCCCCAAGGCGGGGGTTACAAATCTCTGAACGTCACAACCCGCAAGACACTTGGACTCTATTCCAATGTGCGCCCATGCCGCAGCATGCATCCCTTTGTGCAGACCAAGCATCCTGTAATGGATGTGGTCATCATCAGAGAAAATGAAGAAGATCTCTACGCCGGAATCGAACATCAGCAAACCGATGAAGTAGTACAATGTCTCAAGTTGATCAGCCGTCCGGGCTGCGAAAAAATCATTCGTTACGCATTTGAATATGCTCGCGCTTACAACCGCAAAAAAGTGACCTGCTTCACAAAAGACAATATCATGAAGCAAACGGACGGTTTGTTTCACAAGGTGTTTGACGAAATCGGACAGGAATATCCCGATTTGGAAAAAGAACACTGGATCATCGACATCGGGGCAGCCAAACTCGCCGATACTCCAGAGGCATTCGATGTCATTGTAATGCCTAATCTATACGGGGATGTTCTCAGCGATGTGGCAGCCCAGATTACCGGATCAGTAGGGCTGGCGGGCTCTGCCAATATCGGAGACGAATATGCCATGTTTGAAGCCATTCACGGATCTGCTCCACGCAGAGCGGGCCAGAATGTTGCAAATCCCTCCGGACTGCTTCAGGGTGCCATCCTTATGCTGATACACATCGGACAAGGGGATGTGGCCGAACGTGTACAAAACGCATGGCTCAAAACCTTGGAAGACGGCATTCATACATATGATATCTATAAGGAAGGTGTCAGTAAAGCTAAGGTCGGGACAAGCCAGTTTGCTGATGCTATAATTGAGAGACTGGGCCAGACCCCCAAAACCCTTAAAGCCGTAAGTTTTAAAGCCGGGACGACATTCAATCTGCCCAAATACGAGCGGAAAGCACCCGCCAAAAAGGACCTAGTAGGCGTGGATCTCTTTGTGCACTGGTCGGGATACAATCCCAATGAGATCGGCAAAAAACTTGAAACACTCAATAATGGCAATGTGTATCTCGATATGATCACCAACCGCGGGGTGAAAGTTTATCCCGATGGTTTTGAGGCTACGTTTTGCACCGACCACTGGCGTTGCCGGTTTAAAACCAATAACGGTGAAAACATGACAAAAAATCAAATCATTGACCTTCTGACCAAGGCCGAGGCCGCAGGCATCGACGTGATCAAAACAGAAAATTTGTATTACTTCAATGGCGAGCGGGCATTCTCATTAGGCCAGGGTCAATAATACTTTTCATGCACCAATTAAAGAAATACCCGACCAGGTCGGGTATTTTTATTTTTATCAAAGCATCTGAACAAAAAAACCCAGCCTGCGAAATACATGCTGGGGCATTTGCTGAATTTGCAATCAACCTTAAAATGGGTTACATACGCAGAACAGTGGTAGATTTTTTCAAACGACCATTGCGTACAGTGATGATGTAGCTTCCGGCGGGCAGGTCTGAAGTGCCAAGGCGATATTGGTTGAGGCCTTGTACACTTTCAATGCCTTGTATAAATTTTACTCTACGACCGGTAATGTCTGTAACTTCAATGCTGGTACGGCCTTCAGAAGGAAGCTCAAAGAGGATGTTGGTGTATTCAGAGGCAGGATTCGGGTAAGCAGAGATGCCTCTTTCACCTGCTGTGACGGAGATATCACCTGCACCTTGCTTGCGGATAAATGCTGCTTGCTCAATCATCATACTAACAGCGCTGTACTGAGCTGCCTCTCCGGTGATGGTCCATGTAATGGCGACCAGATCACTCGGGTCAAACTCACCACCAAGGATGGATTTCAGATCTTCAAAACGGACTTCGTATACCTCTTTTACAGGACTTAGAGTGATGGTAGTTCGGTACTGTTCACTCCAGTTTTTTATTGATTTTTTTGGAAGCGTAACTACTACTTTCACTTCACGGGTGGCACTTGCAGTGAAGCGGATGGCATTGTATTCAGTGAGTTCCAGGGTACGGTTAGCGCCGGGACGAAGCGTGCGATAGATAGAGAAATACTCTTTTACCAGACCTCCAGCCATTGCTGATCTTTCTAATAAAAGGCCATCTACGGTAGAAGATTGATTTTCAGTGGTTTGAAAAACCTGCTGCAGCATGCCTCCCGGCTCATAATCCAACCCCCACATTCCGTCAGCCATATACAGCTGATCGCGTCCGCCGGAAACATTATTGACAATCGTAAAACCGGCATCAAACAGATATCCCATGGGTACTTCTACATAGCTGATCTCAGAGGCCGGAACACTATACTGAAAGAAGAGCGGCTGACGGGCCTGATTTTCGTGACGTGTAATGCTGCCATCGATAAGGAGATCTGTAGCTGATACTGTATTGCGTACTTTGAGGGCGAGCTTGCCGTTGATGTAGCGACCACTTTCAACCCATACAGTGGGGATGATGGCAGGTGATCTGTTTATAAAGTGTACGGTACCATATTGCCTGAGGTTAGCGATAATATCTTCTACAAGTTTGACGGTAAGGTGTGGAGAGACTGTCCAGACCTGAAGATTAAACACACGTTCGGTGCCATGAGGACGGTATTCGGTAAGGTTCCAGCGGTTGTCAATAGAGAAAGAGCCGTTGGCATTTTGGTATGCCACGAAGGAAACATTGTAATCGATTTCGCCATTTTCCTGGATCATTTCAGCCATGATAAACGGATGACCACCTGCCTGAATGTGGAAAATTCTGGGAATAGCTGCGCCATTGAGGCGGTCACAAACGACTTTAGTATGTTCATAAACTTCACCTGCGGGTGTTTCGATGCCAAGAATAGAGCCCAGACGAAGATTGCCAGTGCGGAAGTAGTCAAGGCTGTAAATGTCCAATGCATTGGTGATGTTCATCAGATCTTTAGGTGTAACCACCCGTCCTATTGTGTTTTCAGGACCATTAGCCGGAAGCAGATCACTGAGCGAAAGACCATTGCGGCCTGCAAGTAAGGAACCTTCATCTGCTTTTAAGGGCAGAGATTCAACGTGAGTATAAAATTGATGTCTGCCTGACTTAAGGCGATTGAAATTGCGCTGATTAATTGCCGCCGACATCGAGCCGTGGCTTTCGATGCCTCCATCATTGCCACCACTGGAGCCTTGTGTGGTAATATTTACAGAGGTAGAGTTGTTTACGGGATTGTTATCAGGCTGTGTAGAGCTCACATAGTTAGCTAACATGAGCCCTGATCCATTGGCTTTGGCAGTGAGTATCAAGGTAAAGGTTTGACCGGGATTCATGTACGGGATGGTCACCACACCTGTGCCAGGAGTAAATGTGAAGCCCACAGCAGTGTGGGAGATATATTGAAGCGAATCCGGAAGGTTGATCTGAAAGATGGCATCAGCAGTGGGGACAGAAGTTGATACATTGGTAAACTCAATTGTGAAAGTCACATTGTTGCCAGCGTGAGGAGCACTGTTGTCCACAGTCGCAGATATGGCTAAATCCACAGGGCAAAGTACGGAGGCAACATCTGCAGAGGCTGACTGACCACTTACTATCCAGGTAGCCGAGTTGGTAAACGCTACTTTCAAGGCTCCGGAAACCGTGCCTGGGAGAAATGTCGTAGGCAGTGTGCCAAGTACTGTACCTCCGGACACCTGATTGTTGGATCCGGCATTGATTGTAATAGGAGCATTGGTTGTGTTGGTGTATGAGAACGTGGCTACATACATGCTGTTTTGATCAAGGTAGATGCACTCCAATGTAGGATACAATGCGATCGGCTGAGTTCCAACAGCAGCCGCATTACCAAATTCAGATGTATTCCCGTTTGATGTAGAGAGAGCAGTCAGTATTGTACCGGCGTGTACGGATGCGGGTTTTGGAAGGATGAAATGAAAACGATGTGTCATATCCTGTCCTACGATGGTACCAAGCACAGCCCCCGGACCGTAAGAGCCTGTCGTCGCATCATGATCATCTGCTGAACCTTCAGTAAAGATGCCTAATGGCTCTATACCCTGTGGAAAAACAGCACCCGCAAACATGTCGCCGACATATACTTCTACCTGAGCTCCGGGGCGAGCAAATCCTTTGACGTGGAGCATACTGCCCTCTATGTACGCCTGGTCAATTACTGGAAAGTTATGTAGTTCATTTCCACCGTTGTCTGCATCATTTACATCGTTGAGGGTGTAAAAGGGCGCCGTTCCACGCAGATTATTTTCGCCGGGAGCATTCAGATTGATTGCAATATTGTTTGTTTTTGGAAATGCACCTACCTGATAGTTGCCGTTGTCTTTAAATCGGTTGGATTGCATGGTATTGTACACAGCATCTGTAGTGATCATAATCCCGGCACCGTGGTTTGCGTAGATGTTGTTGTTGTGGATGTTGTTGTTTTGGCCATACACGCGGATCCCGCTGTTTTCGACACGCAATTGTCCACTATTGAAGATGGTATTGTAGCGAATGATGTGACCACCAGTAGCATTGTGCAGGTCAATGCCATTGGCGCCGGCCGCATACATAGCATTTTTTTCTATAATGAAATCAGATGATTTGTAGGCAATGTCGATATTATCACAGATTACATTGATGCGTCCGTTGGCAGCAAACTCGTTGCCGCGTACCTCCCAACCTGAACATTGATAGTTAAAAAACGCGCCCATAGATCCGGCAAACGCAATGATGTTGTCGATGAGTTTTCCGTTTTTCACATCGAAGGCTACCACATTGCTTCCAGCAGTCTTATCTTTATTAGATGTTGGGATGGCCAATGTGTGATTCATCGAACCAAGCACGTTGTTTTCAATGACAGCGCCATCAGCTCCGGCAAGAAGCACAATGTTTCCATCGTTGTTGGTAAAGTTGAATCCAAAGCCTGTAATGCCAAGTCCACGGATAGTTACATTTTTTGCAGCGATGGTAATTCCACGCTGAAGATTGGTATCGCGGGGTATGATTCTGATTTCAGGAACGGGGATTAAAGCTGTAGTACCACTTGAAGGATATCCTGTTTGTATTGCGGAACCAATGAATCCCGTATTGGCAGGAGTCTGATTGGTTTTTTGAGAATATCCGTCTACTACAAGACCCTGACGATTGATCGTGGGCAGCATAGTCAATATAGCAATGGTATAGGTGCCATGTGCTGTATTGAAATTAGGATCAGAGGCTGGTATACTGAATTGAATGCTTGTTATAGAAGAATTGCTGTTGGCATCTATAATAGCCTGACGAAGTGAACCCGGGCCGGCGTCATTAGTGTTGGTCACAAGCGCCACTTGTGCAACCACTGGGAAGCTTATCAGAAGGAAGATGATTCGGATGAAGGGTTTCATGATAAATCTGTTTTATGGAAGAGAAACCCAAAGTGTGCCAAATGATCAACCCTCGTACAGGCAAGTGAAGCAGAAGTTTTATCGACTTATATCATATTGACTTTCAATATTTAATAAATAATTTTTCTGATTGTAAAATCTCTTAAAAAATTCTCAATATAAAGCATATTTCCCATAATAAGACATCTTTTTTCTTTTTGGAATTTTAGCAATCTATAGTATTGGATTCCGCTTATGGTTAATAATGCTTATTTTTTCCCAAATGTAACTTACAAAAAAACCGGCCAATAGGCCGGCAATTTTATTTCGGAAAGCTAATATTTTTGTTAATTGCTGCAATCGCAGATGGTTTGCTCCAATATGTAATCAACGACCTTGACCAGATCACCGTTGCTCTCTTCATAGACTTTGAGCTGCCTGTCAGCACCTGTACCGTTTTCCATTATTTGAAGGGCAAACATGACCTCATCCCGGCAGCCCAATTCATCGACCACATCATCTACAAAGTCGAGAATTTCTTCGATCAGAACACGGGCGCGCACTTCTTCTTCTTTCCCAAAGTCGATGAGTTTACCATCTATACCATACCGGCTGGCACGCCACTTATTTTCATTGATAAGGGCGCGTTGGTAGATGATAAAGCCCATGTTTTGCTGGCGCAATTTGTAGATTTTAGCCACCAACGCTTGAAACAGGGCTGTAAGACAAACCGTCTCTTCACATCGCATCGGTACGTCACAAATTCTGAATTCGATGGTGTCAAAAAAGGGATGGACGCGCAAGTCCCACCAAATTTTTTTGGCATTGTCGATGCAGTTAGTCTTCACAAGAAGATTTACATATCGGATGTAATCTTCATAACTGGAAAAATAATCCGGAATCCCTGTACGTGGAAATTTGTCAAAAACCTTGCTCCTGAATGATTTGAATCCAGTATTGCGGCCTTCCCAAAACGGGGAATTTGTACTCAATGCATACAAATGCGGAAGGAAATATCTCATGGTATTCGCGATGTGCATCGCCGTGGATTTATTGGGCATCCCCACATGCACGTGAAGACCAAAGATCAGATTGCTTCGGGCAGCCTCCTGCATTTCATTGACGATTTCATCATACCTCGGATTAGGGGTGATGAGCTGCTTACTCCAGTGTGAAAATGGGTGCGTACCCGAGCACCCTATCCTTAACCCAAGATCACCGGCAATGTCAGACACATTTTTTCGGAGCTTAGAAATTTCATCTCTGACCTCATGTATATCCTTGCAAATGGAAGTACCTACCTCTACAACAGCCTGATGCATTTCTGCCTTCACCTTGTCGTCGAGGGTCCTGGAAGCTATTTCTACAATTTTTTGTTCGTGGCTGGTCAGTTCCCGGGTTTCAGGATGTACCACCATGTACTCTTCTTCAACACCGAGAGTAAACTTGGGCAGAGCCATACGCTTGGAATTTAAATAATTAAAATATATACATTCTACGCTTTCTTGCTCTTAGCAGCTTTTTTGGGTGATTCTGCCTTCTCCATATCAGATACCGAACGCTTCACAAAATCTCCCCATGTCAGATTCATCTGTCCGTCTCTATGCTGCTGAGCGCGCTCAATGGCATACTTAGCTGCGTGTTCGACCACCCAGTTAAAATTTTCCTGTCCAACGGAGTGTACATCTGCATCAGGAGCAGGGTTGCAGAAGTCGATGGCATAAGGCACTCCATCTCGCACTGCAAACTCTACTGTGTTAAAATCATACCCCAGGGCATTGTTGAGCCGCAGCACATAGTCGGTAAGCATCTTTTCCATCTCAGATGTCGGAACCTTGTCACACACGTAGCGAAGGTGGTGAGGATTGCGAGGTTCATAAGGCATGATGCGCACATACTTGCGTCCGATGCAGTAGATCCGGTAATACTCTTCAAACTCGATCGCTTCCTGAGCCATCATGACCAGCTGTCCTGTCTGATGATATGCATGAAACACCTCATCGACATTATTGACCTTGAACACACTCTTCCAGCCCCCTCCCGCATGGGGTTTCATAAAAATGGGAAAACCAAGATAATCAAATATCTGCTGCCAGGACAACGGGAATGCCAGATTTGAAAACGAGGCATCCGTGGTATCATCCGGCCGGGCAAAGCTGGGCAGGAGGACTGTCTTAGGTACGGGCACCCCGGCAGCTATGGCGATGCTGTTGTTGATGAATTTTTCGTCGGCACTCCACCAGAAGGGGTTGTTGATCACGGCCGTTCCGGCTGCTGCTGCATTCTTGAGATATGCGCGGTAGAAAGGCACATCCTGAGAGATTCTGTCGATGATGACTGCATAAGGTGTACCTACAGCCTGCTGTACGACATCCACACTTACAGGTTCGGCTGTGATTCCATCCACATTCATTTCATTTACGCGATCGATGAAGGCCTTGGGAAAAGACCTTTCCATGCCAAAGAGAATACCTATTTTTTTCATAGAGATTGGGAAATTTAATCAAATTTAGACCTGAGAATTGACAATCATAGATAAGTAATGGGGAAATATCATGCGCCACAGCGGCCAGTCGTGAACTTCTCGTGCACGTATATCCAGCCAATTTCGGATACCTCGACGGCCGAGCATATCAGCCATTTCATAATTATCTCCCAAACATATGTCCCACTCCCCCGCACCGAGAAATACAAAGAGTTCGCGAAAGTGATCATTCCAGGCATTGGGAAGAAAATCAGGAGGGTTATTAAAATATACATTGTCGTCATAGTAGCCATCGAGTCTTCCCTTAATGTTAAACGCACCACTCATGCTGATTATATATTTGGTTCTATCAGGATGTTTGAGACCAAAATTCATAGCATGATAGCCACCGAAGCTACAGCCGGCTACCACTACCTTGCTGAATCCGGTTTCGTGCATGGCCCATGGCACTAACTCTTTGTATATCATCATATCAAACCAGATATGGTTTTTTACTCTCAGCGAAGGGTGAATCTTGCGGTTGTACCAGCTAAGTCTGTCTATCCCGTCAATACAATACACTTTAAAAAAACCTTCCTTCAAAAACCAATCTATCGAATGAATCAGCTTAAAATCTTTACTTTCATAAAATCGACCCATACTTGTAGGAAATATAACGACAGGCATACCTCGATAGCCGTAGGTAAGCATTTCGATATCCATATTCAGCTCTCTGGAATACCATTTCAGGTATTTTTCATTAGTCATAGGGAGGATTTTAAAAACAAATTATTTCGGTTGCAATAAATAAAAAAATTACATACAAACCGAATTTCCTTAACGAATTGTTTAATAAAAATTGAAAATCCCTTAAATCAACCTCAATTTCGGTGTTTGTTCTACCGGGAGACCTGAAATGTTTCTCAGACCCTCCTCTACTGCACTTGGATTTAATCTTGAATGTTTGCTAAATGTGACCTCAATTTTGGAAAAATCTTTTATTTAAAGAAATGCACATGACCTTTAACTGATCTTCTTGGAAGAGTGATCGTGCGGATTAATATTTAAGATGATGTACATAATTGGATAAGGGTGAAATAAATGGCCACAATCATTCCAGCCAATGCAGATAGCAGCAGGGCTGCCCAAGACCCATAAAACTGCCAAATAGCTCCTGCCATAGTGCTGGCCAAAAGCATCACCACACTTTGCAAGGCAGTGAAGGTGCCCAGTGCCGCACCCAATTCATGGCCGGGTGTGATATCAGAGATCCACGCCTTTGATATGCCCTCAGTACACGCATAGAATCCCCCGTAGAGCACAAATGGAAGCCACACCAACCTGCTGTCGGGAATTAAAGCCATAATTACATACACTCCAGCAAAGGTCGCAAAACCGGCAATGGCAACTTTTTTCTTCCCAAGCCTGTCGGCAATACCACCCACCGGCCATGCCAGAAGGGCATAAGATAGATTGAAAAGGATGTACAACTGAATTACGCCGGTATCAGTAGCCCCTAATTCCTTAGCTCTCAAGAGCAGAAACATGTCTGAGCTGTTGAAAAGAGCAAACAAGAGTAATCCGAAAACAATGCGTTTGTATTCTGAATTTGCCTTTACAATGTATGAAAGTGAAGAAAAAAAAGATGGGATCTTCGGATGCGACTTCTTCTCCGAATTCTTTTCCGAAATAAGCAACGTACACCCCACAGAGATCAACCCGGGAACGAATGCCAGGACAAAAAGCCAGAAATATTCACCTGGATAAAAATACAAAAATCCAAACGCCAGCAATGGTCCGACTACTGCACCCAGGGTATCCATCGACCGGTGAAACCCAAAAACCGTGGCACGCGTAGCCGGCGTAGCCTCAAGAGCCAGAAGGGCATCGCGGGCTGCTGTCCGGATTCCCTTTCCAAGGCGATCTGCAGTCCGGGAAGTGAAGATTCCGAAAGGGTGTGTCCAGACAACCAGCAGAGGTCTCGATACAGCGCTAAGTGCATACCCAATCTGTACAAAGGGGAGCCTTTTGCCCAGCTGATCAGACCATCGCCCGAAGAAACCTTTGCTCAGCCCGGCAACCGCTTCTGCTACACCTTCCAATATTCCAATAAAAGCGAAGGAATAGCCTATACTCTGTAAGTAGAGTGGCAGCACCGGATAGAGCATCTCGCTTGATATATCTGTGAAGAGACTCACCAGAGAGAGAATCCAAACTAAACGGGTGATGGCCACTGGTCTTATGAATATTTTTTCGATTTTACAATTCTACAACCACGTCCTCATCAGGCCCACTGCGTTGCTGTGAGTATGGAAGAGGATTGGCGCTGATTTCGGAATGAAGCTTTCGGTTGCGCATGATGTCAATCGCCATCCACATTGCCTGCTTAAAACTTGTCTCATCTGCCACTCCTTTACCGGCAATATCATAGGCAGGGCCATGGTCAGGTGAGGTTCGTACGACCGGCAGTCCCGCGGTAAAATTAACCCCCTCGTCAAAAGCCAGGAGCTTAAAAGGGATCAGGCCCTGATCGTGGTACATGCTGATGATGCCGTCAAACTTTCTGAATGCGCCACTGCCAAAAAAACCATCTGCCGAAAATGGACCATAAACTAATATACCGGATGCAAAAGATTTTTCGATCGCAGGAGTAATGAGAGTAACCTCTTCAAGGCCTATCAATCCGGAATCTCCGGCATGTGGATTCAGGCCGAGAACGGCAATTTTTGGCCGTCGGATACCGAAATCCGTTTTCAGGCTCTTTTCAAATCTGCTAATGGTGCTGAGAATTCGCTCTTCTGAGAGAATGGGAGACACTGAGGACAAGGGCACGTGTACCGTAAGTGGAGTAATGCGCAGGCCCTCAGCGCAAAGAATCATCATAGCACTACCACCGAAGTGGTACTCAAAAAACTCGGTGTGTCCGGAGAAGCGAAATTCGTCACCTTGGGTAACGTTCTTGTTGATAGGGGCTGTTACTACGGCATCTATTTTTCCGATTTTCAGTGCTTGTACAGCTGCCAAAAGGGATTTTACCGCAAATTTTCCCACGGCGGGGTCAGCTTTCCCAAACTCCAGGGACACATCTTCTTTCCATGCATTGAGCAGGTTTGGGCGCTTAGGATTGATCTGATTTAAGTCCTGAATGATGTTAAAGCTAAAGTCAACAATATTCAGGGCCTTACGGTGATATGAAACCACCTTGGATGATGCAAAAAGCACCGGTGTACAGATTTCTGTAATCCGGTTGTCGAGCATAGTTTTGATTATAATCTCCAGGCCAATGCCGTTGAGGTCACCGCATGTGATGCCAATGACTGGCTTATCTGTAGTGCTCATTGACCCAAAGGTTAAAAAATTCGACCAAAAGACGTACTCCCGTCCCGGTAGCCCCTTTTCCTCTGTAAGCATTTCCGCTGTCTTCGAGGAATGCCGTGGGTGCTATGTCGATATGAATCCATGGATAAGCCGTGAAATGCTCTAAAAACTTACCAGCAGTGATGGCACCAGCCTCTCTGCCGCCGATGTTTTTCAAATCGGCAATCTGACTTTTGAGCATATCGCGATATTCCTTCCAGAGAGGCAGCCTCACACAGCGCTCATGGGTGGTATATCCGGCTTTTTCTAGCAGGGAAAAGGTGTGATCATCTGCTGTACCCATCACGACATTTGCATGCTTGCTCACAGCCATCACTGCTGCACCGGTGAGCGTGGCTAAATCTATGGCTAAAGCAGGTTCATACTTTTTGGCGTATGCCAAAGCATCTGCAAGGATCAGTCGCCCTTCAGCATCTGTATTGAGCACCTCCACAGTGGTCCCGTCATACATGGTGATGATATCGCCCGGAGTTATTGCATTCTCGCCCGGTCGGTTGTCCGTAGCAGGAATCAATCCAACGAGATGGACCGGCATCTGAAGTGAGGCTACTGCTTCGAAAGTCCCAAGCACTGCAGCTGCTCCGCTCATATCACTCTTCATGCTGTCCATGGAGCCGGGCGTTGGCTTCAGGCTTAAACCTCCGGTGTCAAACATGACCCCCTTCCCGACGAGTACTATTGGTTTTTCATTGATGGCGCCTGAGGGTTTGTATTCCATGATGGTAAATGTTGGAGGATCTATCGAGCCCTTGTTTACTCCGAGAAGACCTCCCATCTTCAAAGCTTCGATTTTTTTCTTCTCCAATATCTCAACCCGAAAGCCCAGTCTCGCTCCGAGTTGTGTGGCAAATTGAGCTAAATCATTGGCATTTAGCGAAATCACAGGCTCATTCACAAGGTCACGTGCGGTAAAAACTCCTTGCACAACGGACTGAAGATGCAGCAGCTCATTTTCTGACACATCCGGTACAAAAAGCTGCTTTAAAGAATTTTCAGGCTTTTTGGATACATATTTTAAAAATCTGTAAGAACCCAGGGCTACTCCCTCAGATAAGGCCTTTACATGGGTGGGTTTACCCGAAATCACTACCTCACCTGTGGTCCAGTTTACCAGTTCTGAAACCAAATCGGATCCGACCACCCGGAGGTATTCAAGTGCTTCATATTCAGACTGATTTGAATCAGGGGCCTTTACCAACCAGGTGTTTCCCTGGCGAATAAACTTTACAGAATCTTTGACTAATACCTGCTTTTCGATTTCGCTTAACCTTGGTGTTAATTCCTCAACTTTATCGATCAGGATTGAGAAATGTATATCCGGATTTTTTGTGTTTGAAAATCTCATTGCTGATTTTTTATTAAAATGTACAGAGCGGACAAATGTACAATCAATAAGATGCGAAGTGTGCCTTCAATGGCAGCCTAATGTTTCATCTGTATCTAAAATTCCCACTGGTATTATCTTATCATATCCCTTCCTTGAGGTCGGCTGTGCAGGGTGGTTACAGCATTTTTTGATGTTAAAAAAGCATAAAACATCTGTTTCCCGGGAGAATGAAAACCTATTAAACATTTATTTCGTTGCATAGGAAAATACAGGTACATGTCGGTAATTTTAGTACGCGATGTTTTCAAAATCTATCAAACCGGAGAGGTGGAAGTACGAGCTGTTGACGGAGTCAGTTTTACGATCGAACCGGGAGAATTTACAGCAATTATCGGCCCGTCCGGATCCGGCAAGACGACCCTTCTAAATCTGATAGGAGGGCTAGACAGGCCTACCGAAGGTTCTGTCATTATCCGGGATACGGACTTAAGTACCCTAAGTGAAGATGAGCTGATTGATTTTCGCCTGATGAATATAGGATTTGTCTTCCAATCGTATAATCTAATTCCTGTACTGACTGCTTTAGAAAATGTAGCATTTATCATGCAGCTCCAGGGGCGGCCGGCAAGTGAATATACCCGTGAGGCAGAGGATATACTCAGGAAGGTCGGATTAGAAAACAAAATTCAACATAAGCCATCTCAGTTGTCAGGAGGTCAGCAACAGCGCGTCGCCGTTGCCCGGGCTCTGGCTTCAAAACCGGCTTTTGTGCTTGCCGATGAGCCTACAGCAAATCTCGATAGCCACACGGCCAGGCAGTTGCTTGATCTGATGGCAGAACTCAATCGCGAGCTGGGAGTGACCTTCGTATTTAGCACACATGATCATCGCGTGATAGAAGTCGCACGCAGAGTCATCACTATGGAGGATGGTCATATCGTTCGCGATGAGCGTCGCGGGAGCTGGAAGTGATTATAGTAACACAACTGTAACCCGCCCGGACTTATAACTTTGCTTTTTAATCCAATGTCTATGTTCGGTCTGATAGTAAATATACTGCGTATGAGGTGTCCCAGATGTCGAAAAGGACCGCTCTTTATCCATACAAATCCATACAAACTCTCCAAGATTTTTAAAATGCATGATGCGTGTCCAAACTGCGCACAGCCATATGAAATAGAGCCAAACTTCTATTATGGGGCTATGTATGCGAGCTATGCACTGGCCGTAGCTGTTTTTGTAGCTGTACTGGTCATTCTCACACTCATCGGAAAAAATGAGATCAATGTGCTGCTGATCACCTACTTTGCCACCATGTTCATATTGTCGCCTGTATTGTTCCGGCTTTCGCGCTCACTTTGGATTCATTTTTTTGTAAAATATGATCCGGAGACAGAAAAGAAGAAGGTTTAGACTGCTGACAGCAAATCTGATCGGTGTAAACGTGAAGGGCAAGCCTGAGAGATCTTCACAAAGCCCTATCTAATCATTTAATTTTCGCTTTGTCTTCTGCTTCTGAAAGAATCTGATTGGACTGCTCACGAGCCTGCTGCATGATCTGACCAGCCTTGCGGGCGGCTTCTTCTTCGATACGGCGCGCATTGTTTTCAGCTTCCTGCTCAAGCCGTCTGGCAGCTTCATTGGCTGCTCGCTCTTTGATAATGTTTCCTTTGGCCTCATCGCGCAGGCGCTGAGCCTGTACACGACCTTCTGCACGAATGCGATCGGCTGATGCTTTGGCTTCAGCCTGTATGCGGTCAGCCTGTTGCTGAGCCTGAGTGAGTATCTGGTCGGCTTGTGCCCGTGCATTGGCCATAATGCGATCAGCCTCCGCGTTGACCTGTTGCCTGAGGTCCTCAACTTTCTGTTCGATCGTTTCTTTGGCTTTGTCTTTAATCTGGCTTACCAGATCGCCTACAATGTTGCCGAGGGATGTGCTTACTTTGGGATTGGCGTAAGTACCGGTGATTTTTACCTTCAGGTCGATGGTCTGCGGTGCGCGCCCTCCAAGAGACGCTAGAAGTTGTTCAGCACGGATGTCTGTACCCGGAATTTTCAAATCGAGGTCATAGTCCAATGTCTGATCCAATCCATTAGATCCGGATATCGTACCTGTGAGATTGCCTGCTTTTACCTGAAACGGGGAAACGGTTACCCGGCCGTTTTCAATTTTGTACGAAATATTCACATCGCGCAGAGACAGGGTCGAATAATCTTGATTGCGAAGAAAGGTTCCGATCTGTGCCAGCGCCTGAGATCGAAGCAAAACATCGGAAGTGCGCAGGTTGCCAAAACTGGATATCTTAGACAGATCGGGTGTCATATCTTTGTTTAAGAGGCCTTCTATTTTAAATGATGTGCTGAATGATCCCTCTGAATTTTCGGCTATCGGAGCAAGGGATTGTATGGTATTGAACGCCTGAAAACTCGGACGAAGTCCAAAGTTTTCCAGATTCATCGCAAATTTGAAATTTGGAATTTCAGGTTTTGAATCATAATATCCGTTTAGAAGTACTCTTCCGCCAATCAGTGTCATTTGAATGTTTTCCATAACGGCTTTCTGATCGGCCAATACAACCTTGCCTGCAAAATCCGTAATATCAAATGTGCTGAACAAGACCCGCTCTGCGCGGGCATTCAGACGAAAGTCAATTTTTTCCGGCAATCGAATGTACTCATCCTCTGAGGTCTGGTCAGATGCTGCTGATGAAGTATCGGCTGATATACCGGCTAATTCGTTCAAATCAAATAGGGTGCTCGAAACATTGAAACGACCGTAAAGAGTGGTGTCCTTGAGGATGTAGGACAGGAGGTTATCAAAACGCCCGTCGGCTCGGATGTCTGTGCGACCGATGCTCATGGAGAGGTTTTCGAGCGTAAAGTTCTCGGGACGGACTTTCAATGCTGCAGTCTTAATATTTACCGGAAGGGTCAATGTAGAGGGGTCGGTGTACAAAAAGTCAGATACGGAGGCTGTGCCACTGGCCTCTACCTGATCGTACTTCTCACTTTCGATGGACGAGAGTCGGGTTTTCACAGCAATGCCCGCATTAATGAGCCCGGCCAGTTGCACATCCTGGTCGAAAGGGACAAGGCGGGTAATTTCACTGAGGTCGATTTTGCCTTTTAAATCAAAATCGATGTAAGGATCACTGATCGGTGTCGAAACTGTAAGGGATGCTGTAATGGGATTGTTGGCCAGCTTCATCGAAAAATTTGGTACTGACACCAAGGTATTATCCAGGCTGCCTCCTGTATTGGATATCCGAATGTCTGTATTTACGGCATCTACAGAGGATGGCAGTTCCGGATATTTGAAGAAGCCATCCCGTATGTTGATCAGGATATTAAACTTTGGATAAAGTTCTTTTTCGCTATTGAAGATGCCCTGAACTTTTCCTTCGAGACGTGCATTGCCTCTGGCAGAGATCTGATTGAAGTCCTGGTAGTAAATTGCCGGTATAAGGGATATGATGCTTTTAAATGAGGTTTGTGGTGCGTCAAATTCGACGTCCAGATCAATGTGATCTTCCGGCATGCGTATCATGCCTTTGAAATTAAGCCGCAAATCATTGAAGGACAGAAAATTTTCGCCCAGTTCGATCTCCATGGCAGATTGGTTGACACGGATGTCGAAGTCCGATTTCACATTCACTTTTCTCAACATTGTGACTCCACCGGTACGAAAATCAAGGCTGTCGATACTTGTTTTGGTTTTAAGATTCACTATTTCCTGGGTAAAATCCCCTTTGCCCTCATGAGATAGATTTTTGATAGAGACATATATTCCTTCAAATTGGTCGTCGTAGATAAAATCCACATTTCGGAGGTAATATTTTTTCAGCGCCAGATTAAAGGACGTTGCAGTGGTGTCCGATTCGGACGGCACTTCTTCATGCGATGGCGGCACAATCAGGTAGTTTGCCGTGATTGAATCTAATGTAATTAGATGAAAACGGGCATCCTCTATTCCAAATTTTCTTACTTTAATCTGATCACCCTTAAATACTGAGAGAATATCCAGGGATAGGTCAAATTCCCCGATTCTCGCTAACTCTACCCCTTCAAAGGTGTCTCTACCTGTGATGATAAAATCATATACGCCAAAGTGCAGATTTGGAAAATCTCGGATAAGACTAAGTCTGAATTTACCAAAATCCACATCCGCAAGC
>CALFUW010000093.1 GCA_937929815.1 uncultured Flavobacteriales bacterium
CTGTAATAGAGGTCTTCTCTAAATTTTCCTGCTGATACTTCTTCCTGCAGATTTCGATGAGTGGCACAGATAATCCGGGAATCAATTTTCACCGGTGTGTTACTGCCGATTCGAGTTACTTCTTTTTCCTGAAGGACGCGCAGAAGTTTAGCCTGCAGGTGGAGTTCCATCTCTCCGATTTCATCAAGAAAGAGTGTCCCGCCGTTTGCTTCTTCAAATTTACCGATTCGCCTGTTGATTGCACCGGTAAATGACCCTTTCTCATGACCAAACAGCTCACTCTCGATCAGGTCTTTGGGTATGGCAGCTATGTTTACAGCGACAAAGGGTTTCTTGCGCCTTGCACTGTTGTAATGTATTGCTTTAGCCACCAGCTCTTTACCTGTGCCCGTTTCTCCATATATGCTTACGGTAATGTTTGACTGGCTTGCCTTTTCGATTAGCTTGAATACTCTTTTTATTGACTGGCTGTTGCCTTTAATATTGGAGAAGTCATACTTCAAATTGACCTCTTCCCGCAGGCGGTCTAGTTCATCTTTTAGTTTGGCGTTTTCGCGAATGTGTTTGATGGAGTTCCAAATTCTGTCTTTGGTGTCTTTATCCTTAACGATGTAGTCGTATGCTCCCTCTTTGAGTAGATTTACGGCCGTGGTAATATCCTCCTGCCCTGATACGATGATGACAGGGATATCTGAGTACTGCTTTTTGATTTTTCGTAGCAACTCTGCACCACTTATATCGGGCAGGCTGTAGTCGAGGCTGATGACGTCGGGTCGCTTGTAAATATGTTCGAGCAGCTCCTTCCCGGAGGTGTATACTTCCACATCATAATCAGGGTTTAGGGACAAATGATGCCTTAGAAGCTTGCCATAAAACTCGTCATCTTCCACCAAAAAAATCTTAAATGCACTCATTTAAACAGATTCTGGAATATGTATCAAAAATGGAATTTTTTTTATTATTGTACAAATTATTTTTTGAAACTTTTCAGCACATTTATCAACTCAAAAAAACCTGATTTCAAGATCCTCATCGGTCTAAAAGGCAAAGTATTTCTTAAAAAGTAATACCCAAACACAATACCACTCCCATAGGTGATGATGGACACCAGTGCGACTCCCAGAACACTGTTGAACACCTTAATGGCTATGAGATCGCCCACTACGTTTACCCCGGCCATGAGCATCACTTTGTAAAAATTCAATTTTTGCAAATCATACACTTCGAGAGCTATACCGCTCAGCCGGTCCAGCGGTATCAACGCTGTGTAAATGGCAAAAACTTTCAGGAGTACAGATGCGTCCAGATAATCCCGACCGGCGAGAATTATCACAAGCCAGTCCGAAAAGAGTAGGGTCAATACTGCAACAGGAAGTACGATGAGAAATAGCAAGCCTGTCTGAAGCTCGTATTCAGATACAAATGCACCTTCATTCTTGTGTTTTCTGACCGCTATCAACTTTGGATAGGCAGTGGATACCAGAGAGCGTATAGGTATATCGAGCAGACCCAGAAGACGTTCGGGGACGTTGTACCGGGCCACTGGCGCCGGTCCCATGAAAAACATCAGCAAAAAAGTATCTGTGCTCTTTAGCAGATTGCTGCCAAGGAGTGTCCCCATGCTGTACTTGCCGAAGTGGAAGAGCGAGAGAATGTGTGCCCTTGTTCCGGAACTGAAGTTTTTTATTCCATTCCATGTATTTACTGATGTAAAGATACCTGCCACCAGCCACCCCCCAACATAAGACCATAAAATGAGCTCAAGACCTGTATTGGTGTAGTAATTTGCAAGGCACCCCAGAAAATAAATGAATTGTGATATACTTCGTGTCCAGAATAGCCGATCAAAACGATTGTAAGCATTGAGCAACCATATGGCCATGGTATTGGGCTGACTGACGATGGCATTGAGCCAAAACCACTTTCCTACGAAGACCAGTTCGGGAGAGAAATGATCTTTAAAAATTAAAAAAAAAATACTTATCGGCACGGATATGCCTGCTGAGATCCATAAGCCAAAGCGCCATGCAGCCCCGGTATAAGCGTGCTTTTCTTCCTCTGTATCGCTCTCTCCGATGCGCTTGATGAGTGCATTACTCAGTAGGCCACTTCTCACCATGTCAAATAAGGTGAAAACCGTCATAAAAAAGACCCAGATACCTAATTCGCTTCTGTCCAGGGAGCGCGCAAGCAATCCGAAACTCACCAATCCGAGTACAGCAGCTGTACCATTACCAAGAAGGCTCATCAGCTTATTGCTGCTGTAGAACTTTACAATAAGTTTTTTCATTCGTAGTAATTTCAGAGAAACTCCGCCAGCGGTTGCCGGGATTTCACACGAAAACCTTTTTCATTTTTCTCTATGAGGGCTGTCTCCGTGTACGCGTCGTGTTCAAAGAAAAGGATCATCTGCTCTTCATATGCCAAACGCAGTACTTCTTCTTTTTCCTGCATTGTAATCAGAGGCCTTACGTCGTAGGCCATTACCCAGGGCAAGGGAACATGCTGGGCCGAAGGAAGCAAATCCGCCATATAAAATACAGAACCTTGCTTTGTCGGAATGATGGGTAAAATCTGCGCTTCCGTATGCCCATTTACCACGTACATATCTATCCCCAACAGAGTAGAACTACGGCCGGGTGGTATCGTCAGTGTGGATAGCTGTCCACTTTCGATGAGAGGTTGGATATTTTCTCTCAGAAAGGAGGCTTTTTCTCTCGGATTGGGATGAAGTGCCCATTGAAGATGTCGGTCGTGCACCCAATACACTGCATTGCGAAAGGTGGGTTCAGATCCGTCTCCCTTCTCGGTGCGACGCACCGCTCCGCCACAGTGATCGAAGTGCAAGTGAGTGAGGACTACATCAGTGATATCATCCGGCGAAAAACCTGCCTTTTGTATGCTCTTGAGCAGTGTATCATCCCCGTGCAGGTAATAATAGCTGAAAAATTTCGAATCTTGCTTGTCTCCGATTCCAGTATCGATCAATATGAGCTTGTCGCCATCTTCGACCAGAAGGCATCGCATGGACCATGAACACATATTGTTGTCGTCGGCCGGATATGCTTTACTCCAAAGACTTTTTGGCACTACTCCAAACATAGCTCCGCCGTCCAGCTTAAAATTTCCTGTATTGATGACGTGTAATTCCATTGTAGACTCAAAATTTGCCGTAAAAATAGCTCTGAGTATCTTCGATGATGGCCAAAACACCCAAAATCTCAGCATTTTCTTTTTTAAGAAATGCTGTATTGTACGATATTCCATTCATTGAATCCATTCAATCCGTTTTACCTGTTGTAGATGAGTTTGTGATTGCACTTGCATCCAGTACCGACGATACGCTGAACCGTATACAATCTCTGAATTCATCGAAAATCAAAGTCATTCAAACCGAATGGAAGATCAATGATTTTTATAAAAACACCGAGTATGCACGTCAGACCGATATAGCCAAGTCCCATTGTACAGGCGAATGGCTGCTCTATGTACAGGGAGACGAAGTATATCATGAGGACGATCTGCCCATACTGCACAATGCAATGCTGCGTGCACATGCAATCGATGAAGCAGAAGGGATTTTGATGAAGTTTCTGCATTTTTGGGGGGATTATGCTCATGTACACAAATCACATGCATGGTATAAACAGGAAATCCGGGCTATACGAAACCTTCCGCACATACATTCCTGGCGGGATGCCCAGAGCTTTCGGTACTTTAGCTCCCAACCAGCAAGTCCCGAAGACTACCTTACCTCTAAAAACTCACGTAAGCTAAGAGTTTTGGACACAGATGTTCGGGTATTTCACTACGGACATGTAAAGAAACCGGCAGATCAGCAGAAGAAGGTATCAGATGCTTCGGCTTCTTATGACAAAGGTTTGGCACGCTCTAGCACATACACGTTTGGACGTATTGCCGATGTGCCTGAATATCATGGCACCCATCCGGCTGTGATGCATCAGCGCATCAATTATTTTATGGAGTCATCAGACCGACCTGATATCTATGGCATACCCAATCCTTATGTGCATAAGCATGAACGCTTGAAGTACAAGATATTGTCATATATAGAAAATACTTTTTTCGATGGAAAAACGCTTTTTGGGTTTAAAAACTTTCGGCGTATTTCCCACCCGAAGCGTTAATTAATCCCAAAGGTTTGTTAAAGGTGTGATAGCTTAGAATTATCAGTATTGCCCTTTTCATCGGGAAATATTTTTGTTTGAAGATAAATAAAGCACGAATGAACTATGTATCACCTGCACGCGCTGTTTCGGAAGTCAAATCCGGTCAGCGGGTGTTTTTGCACGGAAGTGCAGCCACTCCTCAGACCCTAATCAAGGCCCTTGCAGCCCGAAAAGACGATCTGAAAAATGTGGAGCTCATCAGCATTTCTACCCTTGGAGATATGCCGCTTTCCGGTAGTGAAATGGCCGGACATTTTTACATCAATTCCTTGTTTGTCTCAGCTAATATCCGTCAGGCGATCAACAGTTCACAGGGTGATTACATCCCCATTTTTCTCAGCGAGATCAATCGCTTGTTTGAATTAGGTATTCTCAAAATAGACATAGCATTTATACATGTATCTCCTCCGGATAAGCATGGATACTGCTCACTGGGTACGAGTGTAGATGTCGCCCGTTCGGCTGTAAAACATGCCGGAATGGTCGTTGCACAAGTCAATCCAAAAATGCCCCGCACGCACGGCGATGGCATCATACACGCTACCAGCATTGATATGGCAGTGTGGTGTGAAGATGACCTTCCAGAAGTGGACTACCGAAAAGATATCGGCGAATGCGAAATGAAAATAGCTCAACATGTCGCCGGATTGATTGATGACCGTTCGACACTGCAACTGGGAATCGGAAGTATCCCTGACGCAGTACTTATGGCTTTAAAAAATCACAAGGACCTGGGAATACATACCGAAATGTTTTCCAACGGGGTAATGGATTTGCTGAATTGCGGAGTAATCACCAATGCGTACAAGAAGAAACACAGAGGAAAGGTCGTTAGCACCTTTGCTATTGGCAACAGAGTGCTTTATGAGTTTATGGATGACAATCCCGGCTTTCGGTTTCTGGAAGCAAACTATGTGAATGACGGAGCCGTAATTCGTCAGAATCCAAAGATGGTTTCGATTAATTCTGCAATTGAAATAGATCTAACTGGTCAGGTGTGCGCAGATTCGATCGGGACGTATCAGTATTCAGGCGTAGGAGGGCAGATGGATTTTATGCGGGGGGCTGCATTGTCAGAAGGCGGAAAGCCAATCATCGCCATAGGTTCGACCACAGGACGTGGTGTGAGCAAGATTGTACCTACACTGAAGCCGGGTGCGGGGGTTGTGACTACAAGAGCTCACGTACACTACGTGGTCACAGAATACGGTGTGGCCTATTTGTACGGGAAAAACCTGCATCAAAGGGCGCTGGCCCTCAGAGATATTGCTCATCCCGACCAT
>CALFUW010000094.1 GCA_937929815.1 uncultured Flavobacteriales bacterium
GTAATTTGCCAGGAAAAAATGGCAAAAACCAGGGGAAATTTTTCCTTTTTCACGCAGTTTTTCACGCAGTGAGGACGGCCCATTTTTTTGCCCCCTCCTGATCGTCCGGCTCCTCTCCTCCTCCAGAAACTCTCCGCTTGAATTTCCTTATTGTGTATTGTATACTACACACTATGTTTAACGCTCTTGGTCAATACATTCGCGAAAAACGCAAGGCACTCAGACAGAATGACCGCCGTTACACGCTGCGTCAAGTAGCTGGCCATATCGGCGTTGAACCGTCCTATCTCAGCAAGATCGAGCGTGGGGAAACCAGCGCCTATTTAACCGAGAAAAAAATCCGACTGCTGGCAGAGTATCTGAATGAGGACCCTGACGTGCTGCTGGCATTAAGCGGAAAGATCTCACAGGACGTGCAGGAGATCATCAGAAGGCGCCCCAAGCTGTTCGCCCAGCTCATTCGGGATTTAAAGCGGATGCCCGACTACGCCATATTGAAGATCGTTAGGGAAAATCGAGATGGAAGGAGTGGTTCTTTGAATCCAACGGAAACTGGTGAGAGAAGGAAATTGGGTATGGATGGCGACAGCTAATAGTAACGATGGTTTATTGGGATAAACGAAGGAGTCGCTCAGCGCCGGCGTAACGAGTACGTCTTAAAGCGCTTGTTAAAAATTATTCCTTCCATAAGGTGTTTGTCCAAAAAGAGATTTTACTTCCACTGATTGCCCTGAAGTTATGTGATGACCAAAACCCTTATACGGCCCAGAAAAATAGACATCGCCGGACGATGATACGCCAAAAACATAATTGTAATTTTTGGTTAAATTAGCATCGACTCGTGCAACAATTAATTCCCCTGCCACCAAACCAATGTATGGATTAAACTGCAAATTTGTATAACCAGTTGCATAGTAGGAAGATACACCCGGCATTTTCATTATTTGTTCAGGCAAAAAAGCATTGTGAATCGGATAAACCACTCCAGGGGAATTGGTGAGGGTCGTCAATTTCTCTGCCGCGAAAGTGTCTACCCTATGCCATTCAAATTCATTGATTTGGTTTTTCATAACCTTTCCTGGTGCTACAATGAGGCATCTTTTTTATCATTTTTTGCCGAAGCAGACGCAATATTGATCGCAAGCTCTCACTTTTTTTCAGGCCAATTGGGAATGCCCCAAGGATTCATAGGATTTTTGGCCATGTCAGATGCAATTCACGTGGAAAGCTTCAAATATTTTTGAACCATGCAAGATCAATATCCACATTTTCGATCATCTCGGTCTTTACCCCTAAACGTAATTCTTTCAGTTTGTCCGCAAGTTGATCTTCGTCAATCAGGTCTATGGGAGGAGCACCGTCTCTTGTTGACTCACGGATTGCATCTCGTGTGAAAGTGCCAGTAGTTACAAAAAGACCCTTATCAGCGCGACCGATAAGCGCACCTCGAAAATCTCTGATAGCGCCTGCCGAAACGGAGCTCTGATATTTTTTGCATTGAAATAGCACATGGAAGCTTAATAGGCCTCCGACTCTGACGATACCCTTTCCATCAATTCCACCATCTCCGGTTTTGCCGGTAACTTCAACTTGCACAAAACCAGACTCACGCAGAATACGTTTTACGAGGCGTTCAAAAGCATCTGGCGACAATTCTTTCTTAGGATTGAATGAAGCCTACTGCGCCAGCTTTCAGTTACCTCTGGTAGTTCTTCATCGCCCTGCTCTTCTGGACGACGCTCCTGACGTTCCTTGCGACCTTTATCACGGACTGCCTTCACGACTTCCTTTGGATTGACTGAGGTCATTTCCCTCTTCTCTGGCACTAAAACCCATACACCCCGATCTGAATTGTCGATCAATCCAAACTTCTTGAGATAGGTGCGCGCCCATGCAAGTCGGTACTCGACTTCTGTCAGGCTGCTCTTATCGGGATCATGGGGTATAGACAGAACCTTTTCCGGTAAATCAAGCGACTCAGAAACTTTTGCCGAAATCTCTTCAATTGAGCCCGAACCACCAAGCTCATGAAGGGCCTTTAAAAGTGGGTTCATCAACTCATGAAATTTCGGTAGTCGATCGTGTTTTGCCATTGATGTTTTCTTTCTACAAACTCTAAATTTCAATTGATCAAAAAAAAACCGAACAGACAGCATCGTGCCACCTATTCGGGTTTCATATCTCCACGTGGGTCATGGAATACCCTCGAAACTTTGTTTATCTGCATATATTATCGGATGCTCACCACTCGGTCAATCTGATTTTTCCCGACCGCTATCTGTACAAGACCCCACCTATTCCCTCAGGCTTTCACGACCTACGCCACAAAAAAATCGCAGCACCTGCGTTTTTCTACTGGTATCCGACCAATTCTTCCACTAACTGCGACCACATCAGACACCCAGTCTATGGTACAATACCGCCATACAATCCAAGCCAGCACTCAGAGAGGCACCACCATGTCCAATCCACCCCTACCCTACCGCCGCTCCTACTGAAACATCCCAGGCTAGCTCCTTGCTGGCCGTTACCCTGGCGCTAAGGATCCGCATGAGGCTGCCTTAAAAAATCCCTTGACAATAAATTATATTCAGTATATGAATTTATATCTTTTTGATGAGAAGGAGGTCTCCATGAATTACTGGTTCACCGTTCACTGGCCACAGTTCGAAAATGAGAAGGCAACCAGGATTCCAGAAATCGAGGTGAAAGAGCATCCCGACAATTTGAGCTATGTCAGTTCACTAAAAAAGGGAGACGTCGTGTTCGTTTACGGAACAAAAGGCGGTCAACCGTCGAAGGTGGCTGGAAAAACGTTGAACAGGCCAATAGACAATCAAAACGGCATCAAGGCCATTTACACTGTAGCTTCCGACGGCTGGATTCAGCGTAAAGAGTTGGGAATCAGATATGGCATGTGGTACGCGACTATGGACAAAACTAAACACCAAGGCCATGTGCCTAAAATTGATGTCAATCAAATTTTAGGATACAACAGAAACAACAACTTCCGACATGTTGGGCCACGTGGATGTGGGTTGCTGATGTTGAATAATGACCAAGCTGATAAAATTTTCAAATATTTCAAGAGTTAAAGAAAGATCAACCCTCATAGCGAAAATGTTCTTGAAACCGGTCTAAGTCCACTGCCTGGGCGGTATAGGGAGAACCGCGACCGTCGTGGGGTGCTATTTGGTGCGGCATGGACTGACCACCGGAAAGAATGTGCTTAATATAATCAGGGATCTGCGGAAAGATTGTGAGGACGCTGATAGGCGGTCACCTGAGACGAGGGAGCAGCGGGAGATGGTTGTGGGATGGCGGATGGGGGAATGAAAAAACGACCTTTCAACAGAAGTAAAGGAGCATAAAAATATCTTGCTTAAACCTTAAATAGTTACTACTAATAGCTAAATAATTTCCTATTGCTTTGAAAACGATGCAAATAGGAGGAAAAATGAACAAGAAATTTGAATCGTTAGATGTATTCATTCTTCTTGTTATTGTCCTCTGCATTTCAGCGTGCGGTGGGAATAACCAATCGAATGAGACAAGAAAAGGAACTCCACCACTATACACCGGAATTTCTAACCCTGCTCCGATAACAGCAAATAATGCCCAAGCACTAACTACAGGTGCTATCATTGGAGCTAATACGGTTGGTAGTCCTATATCCCGAATTTCCTCGTCTGTTAGTGGTGAAACTTTCGAAAGCCAAGAACAGAGTGCTATAAATAAAAATCTTTTAAAATTTCTATTCGGATTCGCAAAAACAGTTGAGATTAAAAGCACAAAAAATATTGATGAAGCGATCTCAGTAGCAGCAATAAAGAATGAATCTATTTTGGGTGATTGTGGAGGGGAATTTTCATATAAATTGAATGTTAACGACATAAGTGGAAGTTTCACCGGTAATTTTGTTTTTAACAACTTCTGTACAGCTGGAACAACAATAAACGGTTCCTATCCAGTTGATGGAGTCTACGTTTTGCTCACCGATGAATTTGAAACAATCAACGAGCATATAACTAACTTAACAATCAATAATATTGTGCAAACAGGAGAGGTCTCTACAGACTTCAGAGGATATCCACCTTTAATTTCTATTTTGTCCGATTTATATAATCGGAATAGTTCAACAGGGAAAACGTATTGGGTTAATGATTATACAATTAGCATTCTTGATGTTGGTACTGGTCTAGAAATTAACTTGAGTGGAAGATATTACGACCCTGACTTTGGTTATGTTGATGTTTCGACGACCACGCCTTTCTTTTTCGATTATACTGATGAATGGCCACGGTCGGGAGTACTACTTTGTTCAGGATTAAATTCAAAAGCAATTTTAACAGTATTAGATGCTTCATCTTACTTTGTTGATGCGGATCGAAATGGTGATGGAATCTATGAATTCAATATTGGGCCATTTTTTTGGGAAGACCTATAGATTTTAAATCCAAAATATTTAGCCGAAAAGATTTTTTACAAACTTTAAAAAAAACAATATGAATGCCCCTTCTCTTCCGAAGGGGCAATCGGTCCAGTCAGCTCAACATCCCCAACACCTCACCGCCCACCCTCTGCAAACGAAAACTGCTCTCCGCAGGCAACCCCTCCATGGCAGCAGCTCGAGTGTAAGTGTTGACCACATGAAACATTGTTTCTCCCATCTCCTGTGGCCATGCCCACTCAACCGCCTTCTTTTCCATCTCCCCAAGTCCAAACTGGCGGTTAAAGCTCTCGATGGTGGCCAAGGGGTCTGCAACCGGACTCTCCAGGGATATTTTCAAGCGATCCTTCTGTTTGCCCAGTCCATCCGCCACTTTCTCGAAAACCTGGGGCAACTCTGTCAGGATCTTGGTTGATACATGCCGGTATGAGGCGGAGATTTCGGTTTTGGAAACCATACCGTTAGTGCAGACCAAGCGCAGGATGAACGCTGACACCGAAAGGCTGGCAAGGCCAACTTCGGAGTTCGAAATTGATATCCCAGGGGTCATCTTATCCCCATTGATTTTGAACTGTCGGCGGCCGTCCGGAATCGACAATAGCATGAATTCGCCATCCAGGGAGCATTGAACCTTGATATCAGGCGTGTATCCCATTTCATCCAGGCGGGCAATAACCTCGAAATTGTCGACCGGCTTGTAGCGTGGAGTGAAGACTTCACGGATCTCCTGTCCATCAAACCGGACAAACAGCTGTTTTCGCCTCTCGTGCCGAATCCAGTGGTTCATCTGCTCAGCTTGCAGCTCCACCGGGCACCTGGCCAGATAATTGTAGGGGATTCCGAGGCGCCAGGCAATGGATCTCTGGGCAACAGTCCTTAATGTGTGTCGCTCATCCCCGATCTTCATTGTATTAAGGGACTCGAAGGATATGTCGGGCACGTCAACCAGGGCATCATGACAGTTCTGGTTCAGGGCATCAACCCGGTCGGACACCTCTCCGAGTGTG
>CALFUW010000095.1 GCA_937929815.1 uncultured Flavobacteriales bacterium
CGAACTCATACATATGATGTAAAATGTATCTCATTTTATTGGCAATTATTCAAAAGAATCTGAGAAAAATACGTCATGTGTATTATAACCAATACCCATGTTATTATCCAATATTTGAATACTAAATTTAATTAAAGATGAAAACGAAAATTCTATCAATCAGTCTAATGACTGCACTGCTATCATTAGTGACTACAAGCTGCGAGAAAGAAAAGAAAGATGAGAATCCCAATCAGCAGCAAAACATGACCCCCACACCTGCTCCCCCAGATGCCGAAGGGGTGCTCGCCAATGTTAAAGTCTTAAGTACACAGAGCACTCCTGTCGGAAATATAGAAATTGAATTTGGAACGGCCGCAGCTTACTTTCCCGACGCATCGGGTAAATTTTTGGATGCCGGTGAAATTATGATTGATCAAAAGTATAAACTCAAAAAACAAACCGGTACGATGGAAAACTATTACTTCTATGAGCAGTCGTCATCCGATCCTACCGGAATCGAATATGGGTCCCAAATCAAATGGTCTGTATCCGGAAGCAGCGCTGTACCGGCTTTTGATTACACTATCTCAGGATCTATGCCTACCGTTGGAGAAATCACTACCACAGGTGGTCTTTCTAAAAGTGGATGTAGTATTAGTGTATCTTCGGTGACAGGAGCGGATTCGGTAATGTTTATGATTGGGGGGAAAATAAAGTTTCGACCAGGAAATGCTAAAACTTGCCAATTTACAGCAGATGATATGAAAGATGTAGGCACGGGTCCTCAGTTGGTGCAGGTTTTGCCGTTTAAAATGACCCTAGTACCCATAAACAACAAAAAATACTACTTTGTACGTGAGGTATCACGCTCTAAAATGATGGATGTAGTAAATTAATTGGGAATTGTCCGGT
Organism: uncultured Flavobacteriales bacterium; assembly: GCA_937929815.1. GTDB lineage: Bacteria > Bacteroidota > Bacteroidia > Flavobacteriales > Schleiferiaceae > Thermaurantimonas. The sequence continues at coordinate 895 of CALFUW010000095.1, forward strand.
AAGTATAAATCCCCTGTCGTTTTGGACAGGGGGTTTTATTTTATAAATTCGGATACGATTCACAGCTCGATTGTTTCATCAAAACGCTTGTAATCATTCCATTCGAGGGCTGTTTTAGCCTACCTTTTTATCCTAAAAGTAGTCTGCGAAAATATTCTTTTGCCTTCATTCTTTCCCTCCAATCATTCATTTCAATGTCACAACGAATTTGTGATTTTATTTGATTGTAAAATCAAATTTTATCTGACTGTTGACAGAATTAAACTATATGATTTCTCTGCTATTTCCAATATAGATATAAATAAATTTTTTAAGGAATTACCGATCTATTGCGGTGCTGTTTACCCCAAAAAAAGTAACACAAATGAAGGTCATTCTGTATTGAACAAAGTATGAAAAAGGAGTCTAATAGATAAACCGTGCAAAAAAGCTTTAATTCTCAACGAAAGCCCCTTAGCTGTTCATGCTGATCAGAAACTCTTCATTGTCTCGGGTACGACTGATGCGATCGTGTAAAAATTCCATGGCTTCCACAGGGGTCATATCGCTGAGGTGCCGGCGCAGAATCCACATGCGCTGAAGGACATCCTTCTCAAGGAGCAAATCTTCACGACGGGTGCCGCTTGCCATTAAGTCAATGGCCGGCCAGATTCTTCGGTTTGCGATCTTGCGATCAAGTTGCATTTCCATATTACCGGTACCTTTAAACTCTTCGTAGATCACTTCATCCATTTTGGAGCCGGTATCGATCAGCGCAGTGGCAATGATGGTAAGAGAGCCACCGTTTTCAATATTTCGGGCAGCACCGAAGAAGCGCTTTGGCTTGTGCAGAGCATGGGCATCCACCCCGCCTGAGAGGACTTTGCCGCTGGCTGGTTGCACAGTGTTATAAGCACGAGCAAGGCGTGTGATGGAGTCCAGCAAAATCACGACATCATGACCGCATTCAACAAGGCGCTTTGCCTTTTCCAGTACAATATTGGCGACTTTGGTGTGGCGATCAGCTGGCTCGTCAAATGTGGAGGAAATGACTTCGGCATTTACAGAGCGCGCCATATCAGTCACTTCTTCCGGACGCTCATCGATAAGCAAAATGATGAGATAGCATTCCGGGTGATTTGCAGCAATGACGTTGGCAATTTCTTTTAGTAAAGTGGTTTTGCCGGTTTTGGGCTGGGCGACGATCAGTCCGCGCTGGCCTTTACCAATCGGCGAAAATAGGTCGATGATCCGGGTACTTAAGGTAGCTCCGCGACCAGTAAGATTAAATTTTTCGGTGGGAAAGAGCGGGGTAAGGTGCTCGAAGGATATCCGATCCCTCACGTAATCGGGTTTACGGCCGTTGATTTCCTCAATTTTTACTAGGGGGAAGTATTTCTCGCCTTCTCGTGGAGGCTTGACATATCCAAGGATTGTGTCGCCTGATTTTAATCCATAACTTCGAATCTGAGACTGTGATACATACACGTCGTCCGGTGAATTTAGATAATTAAAATCGCCGGACCTCAAGAAACCATATCCATCGTTCATGATTTCAAGTACACCTTCATGCTGTACAATGCCGTCAAAGTCGTATTCTGTGGCACCCAGAGCCGGGCGTTCGTGCCGGTGTTGGTGATTTCTATTCTCTCCATGCTGTTTTAACTCCGGAGTGGGGATTTCTACATCCGAAATCTCTTGCTCTTTTTTATGAGCACTGCCTTGTAAGCTTGTTATATCAGATGGTTCATTATCTTCGGAAGCGTGAAGTTCAGCGGAAATATTTTCAGACTTGTTGATATCCTCATCGGAGAGATCGCTGTGGACAGCTGAAGCGGCACCAGGTAAGTCTTCCAAAGCATTTTCAGCAGGTTCGGGCTCATCTGTACCGGCCATTACGAGCTGTTCGGCTTCTACATCTTTCACAACCTTGCGTTTGCGACCGCGTCTACCCTTGTCTGCTGGGGCTACCTTAGATGTAGAATCTTCCTGTACGATCACAGCGGTAGTCTCTGCCAAGTCTGCAATTTTAAACTCTTCCTGTTTTTTCAGGATAGCTTGGATAAGTTCAGGTTTTCGCATGTATCTGAACTTCGGAATGTCGATGGCAGCCGCAATTTCTTGTAATTCAATCAGTTTAAGCTCCTGAAGTCGCTCTTCGGTAAATGTCATGTATATTGAATATGATTTAAGTATGTTATATTCTGGAATGGTGAAATGTGTATGATCCTAATTCAGCAGAATGATCTGAAAAAAGCACTATCAAATGATTGTGCAATTATACAAAGGTTATCGAATTTGCAAAAAAATCTGCTGCACCTTTGCTAAAAATTGAAAAACGATGTGGCAACGTATCCAGACCATTTATCTGGCCCTCGCCATCGTGGCCCATGTGCTGCTTCTGGCCGGATTACCGATAATGACTTCTACCGATTCAGGTAAAGTCTATGCAAAGGACGATGTGTTATTTTTTATTCTCATCGCACTTGCTACCTTCGATGCATTCGCGGCCATATTTTTATTTAAAAACCGAAGGGTGCAGGTGCTTGTCGGACGCATATCTATCGCAACGGCTTTTGTGGCTATTATAAAAATGTTGTACACCTTTATCACCATACAAAAATCGACAGCCCATGTATCGGATATCGGTATGTGGATGCCGCTGGTATTTATAGTGCTTGTGGCATTGGCCAATAAGGCGATCATTCGGGACGAGGAGAAAGTACGTGCTGCAGACCGGATCCGCTAATGGTTGGTAGTGATGTGTATAATGCGGCTGCTCTCCTTCGAGCAGGAGATGTAGTGGGGATACCCACTGAGACAGTATACGGATTGGCAGCCAATGCCCTGGATGCTAGAGCTGTGGCCAAGGTATTTGCCATTAAGGGCAGGCCGTCATTTGACCCGTTGATCATCCATATAGGCCACTTGTCTCAAGCTGCCGAACTGACACAGTCTCCTCTTCCAGAGGTTTTTTACAGACTTTCAGAACATTTCTGGCCGGGACCTCTGACTTTGGTTGTAAAAAAGTCAGATAAAGTACCTGATATTGTCACTTCCGGTCTTGACACTGTGGGCCTTCGGGTGCCAAGTCATCCCATGACTCTGGAGCTACTTCAATCCAGCAATTTACCGCTGGCAGCCCCAAGTGCAAACCCATTCGGATATATCAGTCCGGTAACAGCACAACACGTCGAACAGCAGCTTGGCCAAAAGATTCCTTATATCCTGGATGGCGGACGTTGTACGGTTGGCCTTGAAAGCACCATCATAGATTGCACATGCGCTTCGGCACGTATTCTGAGAAAGGGAGGCGTACCGATCGAGCAAATCGCTGAAGTTCTCGGATACTTTCCGGATATTCAAACACACTCATCGGACAATCCACGTGCTCCAGGGATGCTTACCAGCCATTATGCTCCACGTAAAAAGTTGATTCTTACAGATAATACTAAACTGTTTGACCAATACTCTGGCCGGAATGACGTAGCCTTCCTGCTCTATAAAAATCCAACAGCTGAGCATCCGGTCCAGCGTATCCTTACCCCCCTTGATTCGGATCTGGAAGCTGCTGCCAACCTTTTTTATTACCTCAGAGAGTTTGACGAGATGCCTCACATCACATTGATCATTGCGGAGAGGGCTCCTGATAGAGGTTTAGGTAGGGCGATTAATGACCGTCTGAGCCGTGCTGCTGCCAATCCTTGAGGTTGTACTCTCTAAATCTTGCCCGGGAAAGATAGGAGACCACACAAAATGCTCGTCCGGAGCTGAATTTTGAAAATGTTGGTTACAGATACCCACCGTATTTACACTTATAAAATCTGTCGTGGTGTCTTCTTTTGCTTTAGAAAAGATCCTCGAAAGCATCTAAATCACATGCGCCGTATGTTTGGCGATTATAAAATAAATTGGTTATGAGACTTCTCCTGGCCAGCACTTCTCGTCTGTACGGGCAGGTGTATCTGGAGTATTTGATGGACGAACTCCGGGAATTTTTTCTATCTGCTGACAGCATTGTTTTTGTGCCGTATGCCCGACCGGGTGGCATGGATTGGGATGAATACACCGAAATTGCTCGCCGGGGATTTAAGGCGATAAAGATTGAGGTGGTAGGAATACATCAATTGTCCAATCCGGCACAACAGCTCAAGGAACATGGAGGCATCTTCACCGGCGGTGGCAATACGTTTGTGCTGCTTAAAACATTATACGATACCGGACATTTTGATATCATCAAAACAGCTGTCTTCAAGGGTATGCCCTATATGGGCAGTAGTGCCGGTACCAATGTGGCCGGCCTCAGTATTGGCGCGACGAATGATATGCCCATAGTGTATCCGATTGCTTTTGAGGCCTTTAGATTCGTTCCCTTCAATATAAATCCGCATTATATGGATCCGGATCCCACAAGCACACACATGGGCGAAACACGCGAACAACGCATTGCAGAGTTTCACTATTTCAACCCACAGCCGGTTGTCGGGTTACGGGAGGGCAGCTGGCTGCGTATCCAAGGCGACAGTGTTGAGCTCAGAGGTGCACTCAGTGCGCGGATTTTTCGGCGAGGTCTTCCTGCTGAAGAAATTCCGCCGGGGCCGCTCCTGCTGTAGCTGGCTTGAAGGCGACATCGTTTTCCCCGGTTTTACTCTTTCTGAATATCTTCCTGGCTGTAGCCTGGGTGCGCATGACAACATATAATACGACTGTGATCGAACTTATCGGCATCAAAACGGCGCAAACGATAGGCTCCAAAACTCCGGCCAAGGCAAAGCTAAGACCACCTAGATTGTAAAGTAAGCTGATGATAAAACTTTCGCGGATAATTGTAACAGTTGATTTAGCTGCTTTCAGATACTCGGTTAGTTTGCAGAGGTGTGTAGCTTCCAGAATGGCATCGCAGGCCGGGGTGAATGAGTAAACATCTTCTGCTACACTTATACCCATATGGCTTCGAAGCAATGCACCGGCATCATTTAGTCCATCGCCACACATGAGCGTTTTGATGCCTTTTGATTCCAATTGATCAATGTAGCGGAGTTTGTCTTCAGGCCTTTGGTGAAACATAATCTCGGCCGTGCCGGGTAAAAGTTTTTTCAGAATTGGCAGTTCGCGATCATTATCCCCGCTGAGTATGGTGATGGGATGATTTTGTAATGCCTCGAAGAGCTGCTCAATCCCAGGACGATACTTGTTTCGGATCGAAAAATATCCCTTGTAGTGGCCTCCGATTTCAACATGCACTTCAGACGTCTGGCGATCAGTGGTATGAGCTGCAGATCCCAAGACATAGGACTTGCTGCCGATTTTGACCCGAACTTCATCTACCACCCCCTCCAGTCCGGCTCCTTTTTCTTCAGAAAATGCAGAAACATCTGCTCTACCGGATTTTAAAGTACGAGCCAGGATCCTGCTTAGTGGGTGCAGTGAATTGGATACCAGGGCGTGCACCATGATTTCCTCTTTATCGGTCAGCGCCTCTCCCCGGTAACTGACCTCTCCATCTGATGAAATAGTCAGGGTGCCGGTTTTGTCAAATACAAAGTGTTCTACATCTGCAAGTTGTTCGATTGTGGGAGCATCTTTTAGATACAAGCCGTTGCGACCGAGGTGCAGCATCATATTACTCTCCGCAAATGGGGCAGCCAAAGCCAGCGCGCATGGACACGCAACGATGAGCACAGCGGTTAGAACATTTATAGCAGTATGTGCATCGAAGGGGAGCCAAACCAGAAATCCTGCCGTAGCGATGACTAACAAGCCAAAGGTAAATCTCTTGCTGATTTTGTCGGTCAGGTCCTTTATGATTTTCAGGTCTTTTCGATGGGTGGATTGATTCCAGATGGAGGTCAGATAACTTTGATCAAGCGGTTTAAGCGCCCGAACCACAATTTTTTCACCTTTCTGTCGTCCGCCAGCGTAAATTCTCTCCCCCGTATTTTTCGTAATGGGAATGGCCTCACCCGTGACGAATGAATTGTCAATGTAAGCACGGCCTTCTACAAGTTCCGAATCTACCGGAATTAGTTCGTCGTTGTGAATGATCAACAGGTCTCCTTTGGTAAGGGCACTGATGGGAACCTGCTGACGGGTGCCGTCTTCTGAGATTTTGGTCACAGCGATGGGGAAATACGAAGCATAATCTCGGTCAAAGGACATGCGTTCGTATGTTTTGCGCTGGAAGTATTTTCCAATCAGGAGAAAAAATAACAAGCCCGCTAATGAATCGAAGAACCCGGGTTCATCAAGAACAAAAACCTCATACAAACTTCTGAAAAATATGATAAAAATCCCCAGCACAATGGGAACATCGATATTGATGACCTTGTTGCGCAGGCCAGCCCAGGCACTCTTGTAATACTCATTTGATGAATACAGCAACACAGGCATTGACAGTGCCATGCTTACAAAACGAAAATACCGGGCGAAGTATTCGTCTCCCAGATTATCCATGCCCAGATATTCCGGGATGGAGAGCAGCATGATATTGCCAAAGGCAAAACCTGCTACCGCCAGGCGATATATCAGTACCCGGTCATAGGCCGACTCATTTTTGCCGGTCTCGGTAAGGCTCTTTTGAGATAATGCCGGTGGATACCCAAGATAATCCAGTGTTTGGGCAAGTTGGGACAGTGAAATTTCTGTTTCGCGAAAAGTGATCTGCGCGCTTCTCTTAGGAAAATTTACCACAACTGATACGATCCCTTTTCTTAACTTAGGCAGATTTTCCAACAGCCAAATGCAGGCGCTGCAGTGAATCTGTGGCAATGTCCAGCGAACCACAGCAATACCACCATCGCGAAATTTCAAAAGTTGGTCAGCAATTTCTTTAATGTCGAGAAAAGAAAAGTCCCTGGCAGTACTGCCAGCCTTCTTACTGATGCCGCTTGCAGGATTGAGGGCGTAGAAGTCCTCCAGTGAATTTTCCTTCAAAATGCTGTAAACTTCCTTACATCCATGACAACAAAATACCTTGTCGTCGAATCTAACAATGTCTTTATCAGCTGGTAATCCACAGTGAAAGCAATTTTCGGCCATATTTACGGTATTGGATGTAAAGGTCTGAAATCTTTCGGCCGTGCAATAATGACTATACTCATTAATACATCCCAAAAGTCAGTATTGTTCATTATATTTGTCAAGGTAAATATTACACCATGAAGTCCGATATACCGTTGTCATGTAATACATGTGTTACTTTTAAAATTTCACAACTGCGCTCCTTGCACAATGGAGAGTTAGACTATGTTGAGCGCGAAAAGGGGTGCGCATTCTTCAAAAAAGGTCAAACCCTGCTTGTCGAAGGCAGTAGAAACAACGGGGTGTACTGCATACATAAAGGTAAAGTAAAAATAACCCGGATGGGCTCTGAAGGCAAAGAGCAGATCATCCGGTTTGGAAAAGAAGGGGATTTGATCGGATATCGTTCTTTGCTCAGTGGAGACCCGGTGAGTGCGTCTGTCTATGCCATGGACGAGACCCATGCCTGTTTTATTCCAAAGCATGTTCTCTTTCACTTTATCCAGAGCAACTCTGCCTTTACACTTGACTTGATGAAACTGGCCTGCAAGGACCTTGGTGATGCAGGTAAGATCATTACCAATCTGGCTCAGAAATCCGTGCGCGAACGCCTGGCTGAAGTACTTCTGATCATAGACAACGCCTTTGGAACAGACGCAGACGGATGCCTGAATGTAAGTATTACCAGAGAGGAAATTGCCAATATGGTCGGTACTGCCACCGAAACTGTAATACGACTTCTTTCAGAGTTTAAGGATGAACAGCTGATTGAAAACAAGGGTCGTAAAATGAAACTCCTCAACAAAAGAGAGCTTGCGCATATTGGCAATGTATATGACTAATATGGAATAGAAAGTATCCGTGCTATGAAAAAGTATCGGTATCTGTTGTCATTTTCTATTACCATTGCTACCATCGTGGCACTTCAATCTGAAAACCTCTTATCGTTTGCCACAGTCATTTATGCCTTCGGCATTTTACCAATCCTGGAAATCTTGCTTCCACCCGACGCGACCAATTGGTCTGATGAAGATGAAGTAATTCTGAAGAAAGATGCCCTTTTCGACGTTTTTATAGTCTTAGCTGGGGTTTGTCAGCTTGTTTTATTTGGATATTTTCTAACCAATATCTCTGCTCTAAATCCTTCAGAAATTACCTTTTGGGGTAGGGCAATCTCATTTGGGGTGCATACTGGTGTTATGGGGATCAATGTAGGCCATGAATTAGGCCACAGGCTCAACAGAGCAATGCAACGCCTTGCTATAGCTCTGCTCGCCACGTCTCTGTATGCCCATTTTTTTATCGAGCACAATTTTGGCCATCACAAGAATGTGAGCACCCCCGATGACCCTTCCTCAGCCCGACTGAATGAGCCTGTTTACTTTTTCTGGATTAGAGCAGTATCACTTGGATTGATATCCGCCTTCAACATTGAAAAGGAAAGACTCAAAAGAAAAAAGCAATCTGTTTTAAGCTTTAAAAATCTCTTTCTTACCTTAATGCTCCTTCAGATTGGGCTCATTGTCGCTGTATTTGTCTATTTCGGAAGCAATGGATTGATTGGCTTTCTGGTATCTGCCACCACCGGATTTCTCCTGCTTGAAACCGTAAATTATATCGAGCACTATGGCCTCGTGCGCAGGAAGGTGAGTGAACATAGGTATGAAGATGTCAACGTTACTCATTCGTGGAATTCAGATCATATCATTGGCCGAAGCGTCTTATTCGAACTATCCCGCCACAGCGACCACCATGAAAATCCACATCGTAAGTATCAAATCCTTAAACACTTTGACCAAAGTCCGCAATTACCGACCGGCTACCCCGGCATGATGCTTCTCTCCCTGGTACCACCACTTTGGTTTTACATAATGAACGAGAAAATACATAAATTGAATGAAAATCGACAAGGAAGAGCTGCTACGCCGGCTGAATGAACGCCCTCGAACTACTTTAATGGACACACTCCAAATAGAATATACTGATGCAGGCGCTGATTTTTTGGTTGCAGAAATGCCTGTAAGTCCTAAGGTGCACCAGCCGTATGGCGTCTTGCACGGGGGTGCTACCGCTGCCCTGGCTGAGAGTGTAGGCAGCGCTGCGTCTGCCCTTCATATCGATATTGCATCGCAACAGGTGTATGGTATCGAAATCAGTTGCAACCATCTCCGGTCAGTTTCCGAAGGCAAGGTGATCGCTACTGCACGCGCTTTACATCTTGGGAGGAGCACACATCTGTGGGAAATCGAAGTGCGCGATTCAGATGGCAAGCTTATTTCGCACTGTAAACTGACCAACATAGTCGTTTCCAAACTAAATTAAACCATTATTTTTGTCGAAATCTATTTGAATGCACCGATTTGCTGCGTATTGGCTTATTTGTTTGTCGGCTTTGGTATTAGCCAATACTTCTTGTCGAAAAAAGAAAGATCCACCTCCCACTGACACTCAGGTACCTCTCAATCAAATACTTCCCGGCAAATGGAACACCACTTTCTATAGCGCACGGGCAGTGGTCACACTAGCCGGAGTGGAATATGAAGTAATTCGCTTGATCAAGAGCGGTACTATCTCCATGATAGTTCAGCCGAATGCAGATAGACTCCACTTTGAAGGCGAGGGGACATTTGAGTCCACTATCCGAGTACAAGGGCAAAATCTTCAAATTACTGATCAGCTTTTCGGATATTCGGATCAAAATGCTGTCTTCGAGATCATCTCCTACGAAAAAGATCGATTTGAAATTGTAAGAGCATCGGGCAGCTCGACTGCCACACGTATCACAGTAAATGTAGAGAGAGCAAATGACACAAAGATCACCCTCACTTTCAAAGAGCCTGAGAACATTGAAAACTTGGGAATGGTAGACTTTACCTACACATACACACTTGAAAAAACGGAATGAATCCAAAGAGCCTTACCATCGCTATCGACGGTTATTCTTCTACAGGCAAATCCACTCTGGCCAAGGATTTAGCAGTTGCTTTGGGTCTCAATTACATTGATTCAGGCGCTATGTACAGAGCAGTAGCCCTGTATGCCTTAGAAAATAATCTCGTGATCAACGGAAAGGTAAGCCCTGTATTGAAGGATAAACTTGGAGAAATACAGATATCATTTCACTTTAATCCGGAGAATAAAAAGAGTGATACGCAGCTGAATGGAAAAAATGTGGAAGACCAGATCCGGTCAGCCAGGGTAAATGCAATCGTCAGCGAGGTGGCCGCAATACCGGAAGTTCGCAGACATCTTGTACGCCTTCAGCAAAAAATGGGACAAACCGGCGGTGTAGTCATGGATGGCAGGGATATAGGTTCGGTCGTTTTTCCCAGCGCTGAATTAAAAATATTCATGACGGCAGACGAGTCAGTACGAATTAAAAGAAGGTGGAATGAACTTCGAGAGAAGGGTTTTGAATCCACCCTGGAGGAGGTTCGTGAAAACATTCAGCACAGAGATCACCTCGACACTACGAGGGAAGATAGCCCTCTGATAAAAACAGAGGACGCAATTATACTTGACAACAGCTCACTTAGTCGGGAGGAACAGTTAGATATTGCAGTCAATTGGGCAAAGAAAGCGATGAAATCAATGGCTTTGCAAACCAGATGACTCTCTTTGGTATTTTTCAATCAACTGAATAAAATTTCTTTTCGCCACATCCTTAGGTGTACCATTGAGACGCTGCCATGCATCGTGTAGCAAAGTTTCTAGCACCATGGAGTATCGTTGAGGTCTGGGGTACGGATTATCACCTATTGTTGCCTGATTTTTATAAGCTTCCAGTTGGATTCGTATATCTAAAGGGAGCTTTGCATAGTCGATATTACTAAAGTTGAGTTCAAGATCACTTTCTAATACTCTGGATATGGGACGCAACGCTATTTCGTCTAAAAACATACTTTTAGTTTAAACTTATATTCTTTGTAATTAGAACGATGACATCTGTCTATTGGTTAGGATTATCAATGATCAAACTTTTTTTTGTAAAGGAAGAATTTTTAACTTTATAAGGGATTCTTATGTGATTTAGGCAATCTTTGGGATGAAACAAAAGCGCATACACAAGGGAATTTGACCTGATGAAAGCAACATTTGATTATTTCGTCTCGATGATGAAGATTTTCTCATTAGGTTTTCTGAAATAATAGTGCTCTCGTGCGAACCGCTCCAGCATAGCCGGATCACTTTCTAGTTGTCTGATCAATTCCCGGTCTTTTTCAATTTCGGAATTATAAAAAGCTATTGCCCTTTTTGCTTGGCGTATTTCTTTATGAAGTTTGTAATGTATTTTTAACGAATGTGTATCGAGAAAAGCCATCCATACCAGAAAGAGAAATCCTGATAAAAAGTAGCGGTTTTTTACCCAGCTTATGGCTCGGTACTCGAGGATCCTGGCAGCTTTTTCCCAAAAATTTTTCCAAATCATATACATTACTAAAGACGGGCTGTTTTACAAAAGATTGAATAAATATCTTTTAAATTTTTAAACAGTTCAATGTTATTTATGCCACAACCCACGTTTGCTGACCGGCAATGAGCTCATCCAACGTGCGGGTAATTCTATCCGCCTTTGCTTTTGAAACCTGATCAAAAACAAGAGATTCATATGTAGGTCGCTGCACCTGATAAAAGATGCCAAAAGGTCGAGGAAAAAAATGATCACTTCCCGGCATTTCGAAGAAGTTTGCCAGAATCCAGGCCTTGGTCAAGTCGCGCGGGTCGTGAATCCACAGATCATCTGCCGAATAGCCGTCTTCTATGGTCACGACTTCCGGAGTGCAACCGTTCAGTCGAATACCTTTATCACGATGTGCCCCGAAAACCAGTGGTTCGCCAGGTACAAGTTGCAGGGTATTTTCCGCCTTGTGAGCTTTGTCTGAAAAAACCTCGAAGGCTCCATCGTTGAATACATTGCAGTTCTGATAAATTTCGATAAATGAAGTGCCCTTGTGTGCGATGGCTTCTCGGATGATGTATCGCAAATGCTGAGGGTCGCGATCTATGGTACGTGCCACAAAAGTACCTTGAGCACCCAGTGCAAAGGAGATCGGATTGACCGGGTGATCCACAGTGCCATAGGGCGAGGACTTGGTCTTTTTCCCATACTCAGAAGTAGGAGAGTACTGACCCTTGGTCAGGCCATAAATTTCATTGTTAAAAAGCAACACCTGAACATCGGGATTCCTTCGAAGCAGGTGAAAGGTGTGATTTCCTCCGATGGAAAGCCCGTCTCCGTCGCCGGTGATGATCCACACGCTGAGCTCTGGCCGTGTCATTTTTAGCCCGGTTGCAATGGTTGCAGCACGGCCGTGAATGCTGTGAATACCATAAGTATTCATGTAATATGGAAATCTGGATGAGCATCCAATACCGCTCACGAATACAATATCCTCGGGAAGCAGGTCGGTTTCAGGCAGCACACTTTGAACCTGTTTTAAAATCGAATAATCACCGCATCCCGGACACCACCGCACTTCCTGATCACTGGCAAAATCCTTTGCCGTAAGCACATTCATCTTCCTCTATTTAAATACAAAGGTACAAGCTCTACTCAAAAAGATCATGATTTCTATCAAGGCTCTGAACATTAAATTATAATAATAATCTATCAAAAATAGACATGAGTAGATATTTACAATGACAAATTTTTCATTAAATTTGAAGAAAATTTCTAATCTATGAAAAAGCGAATATTTCTTTTTTCAGTCATTATTTCTGCAGCTTTTATTGCCGGTCAGGCCTGTAATCAGACAGATTCGAAGGAATCTGCTAAAGAGAGTGAGCAGGTACTCACGGCGGAGGATTCTACCTTGTGGAAGACAGCCACCAATATTTTCAAGCCTTTGCCTCCATTAGAGGTAGACGTACAGTCTCCGTTGTATCTCCTTGGTGAAAGGCTATATCACGAAACTGCTCTTTCGGCCAATAATCAGATGAGCTGCAACACTTGTCATCGGGTGGATAACTACGGTGTGGACAATGAACCCACGTCTCCAAGCTTTGACGGTGGCGCCCGTGGTGAGCGGAACAGTCCATCCTCCTACCACGCTAGCCTTCACATTGCTCAATTCTGGGATGGCAGGGCAGCAGACCTGGTGGAGCAAGCCAAAGGTCCGATTTTGAATCCGGTGGAAATGGGATTGAAAAATGAAAGAGAAGCTGTGTCACGTATCAAAGCCATTCCTGAATACAGGGAGTTGTTTAAGCCTGCTTTTCCCGATCAGAAAGATCCGATTACTTATCACAATATTGCCGTAGCCATCGCAGAATATGAAAAGGGATTGATGTCTCCCTCACCGTTTGACGATTATCTCAAAGGCAATCTTACTGCACTGGATGTGCAGCAGCGGCAGGGCTTAAAAACGTTCATTGAAACCGGTTGCATCACCTGCCATACAGGAGTGAATCTGGGCGGACATATGTATCAGAAATTTGGGTTGGTAAAGGGGCCTTACTGGGAGTACACCGGCTCTGAGCGACAAGATCTTGGCCGCTATGCAGTCACCCAAAATGAAGTAGATATGTATGTATTTAAGGTGCCATCGCTGCGAAATGTGGAGAAAACCTGGCCTTACTTTCACGATGGAAGTGTAGCAGATCTGGGCAAAGCAGTCCGCATAATGGCCACCACCCAACTGGGACGTGATTTAAGTAATACTCAAACAGATGACATCGTAGCATTTTTGCGAAGTCTTACAGGAGAGATTCCTAAACATATTGCGTCAAATTAAGTTAGTTTTTAAAAATAAAGTTTATAAAAATGAAAATCAACAGCTTATCTACCCTTTTCATTGCTCTTGCAGTAGCATGTGGCGGTGCTGAAGAGAAAACCTCGTCCGAAGCAAAAACCGAACAGGTCGTTGAAGAAGTACCTGCTGTAGCAGAGATTGTCATCGAAAGCAATGACCAGATGAAATACAATCTGGATCGAATCGATGTCAAAGCCGGACAAAAAGTAAAGCTCACCCTCAGACACGTAGGCCAAGTGCCTGTGGAATCGATGGGACATAACTGGGTGCTGCTCAAGCAAGGCACGGATGTAACGGAGTTTGCGACTGCGGCCATCAACTTCAAAGACAA